>CAZQUC010000197.1:4363-7899 GCA_964596095.1 uncultured Enterobacteriaceae bacterium | reverse complement strand
TGAGCAAATTTGCGTGAGTATCCTCGCTTTTGAGACGAAAATCTGCCAGCAGACCCTCAAATTATCTGCAAAAATATATTATCACTAAAATTTCCATAAAATCTCTTGCCAGTATATTCAACTTGGGTTATTCTTTGGCATGGCTTTCATTTTTCCCTTTGGAAAGAAAAACTCGCCCGAGGAGGACGGGGCTTCCCAGACCACGACCATGAATCCAGCGTCCGCACCCAAATCCACCGGGGCTATTCCCGATTTTCCGTTTCGCGATCCGGCTCCGGTGGCTCCGGCTCCCACGCCCGTCGCCGTGGTGGAGGAACCGTCCGTCACAGAGGAAACCGTCCCGCCGCCCGCCGCCACCCAGCCAGAGGTCTCCCACATCATCGAATTGCGGAATGCCTTGGAGACGACGGTCCAGGAAGCGATCCGGAATTTCCATGCCTATGTGGATGCCGTGATCGCCGAGCGCGCGACCGCGCCTGCGCCTTCCCACGGTTGGGCCCTGCCCGAAGGCCGGCCGACCCGCGCGTTTCCCGCGGCGGACCTCTCCACGACCGAAGAGGAGGACTCCGTCCGGTTGGATCCCGCGTTCAAGGAAAGTCTGGATACCGCCTTGGCTCGAGCGTTTTCGGAAACACCGGCTCCGGCGGCGCCCGCTCCCGAATCACCGGCCCCGCAGGCTCCCGCGCCTCCCGTCGTCGTGGCCGAAAACAAGCTCTCGTCGCCGTCCACGGGCCTCTTGGCCACGTTGAAGCGCACCATTCTGCCGCTGCCGAAAAACTCCCCGTTCAGCGCCGTGCCGGCTGCAGAACCCGCGCCGGCCCCGTTCACCGCGGCCCCTTCGGAAAAAGAAACCCCCGCCGTCGCCGCCGCTCTGGAGCCGGCTGTCGATCCTATCGCTTCGCCTTTCTCGATCCAAACGCCTCCGGCTGCCGAACCCTCGGTGCCGACGCCGTTCGCGCTTGTTCCTCCGGTGGCCGCCGCCGAAGTGACCGCGCCGCCACCTCCGGCCGCCGAGCCGCTGACGTCGCCGTTTTCGCCTTTCTCGGTGGTCGAGTCTCCTGTCACAGCACCACCGCTTCCGGAGGTCAAGGAAATCGCCCCGCCGCCCACCGCTCTCGAAGCCGTAGCCGTGGCGCCGCCGCCCGTCACTCCGGTCACGTGGGATGAAGAAGTGGCCGCCGAAGCCACCAGCCCGGAAACCGCCGAAGTGACGACGCCCCCCTCGCGGTCCACCGCTCCGACCACGCCCGTGTCCCCGTTTTCTCCCATCGCGCCGGAAGCCGCGCCGCGCACGGCGCCCCCCGCCGCATCCCCGGCTCCGTCGGAAAGTGTCAAGGCCCCGCTGCCCTTTTCCCCGTTCCAAGGCCTGGAACCCGCGCCGCCGCCGCCCTTGCTGGATCGCGCCGAAACCAGCGGCGACCCTCAGATGTTCCGCCCCGTGGTTTCGGAAAATGCCGCGGCGTGGGGCTTCGGCGCGCCGCTCGCCGCCGTGGCGGAGGCCCCGGCCGCGACCCCGAAGCCGGCGACTGTCGGCGTGGCCGAACTCGAGCCGGAACCGCTGCGCCCCCTGTCTCGGACCGCACCCGCGCCGGTGAAAACCTCCGCGCTGCCTCCCTCGCGTCTGCCCTCCGCGCCGCTCGACGAAGAACCGTCCGGCGACATCGGCTTCAGTTTTGCCGAACTGCTGAAAGCCAACGGTCAGTCTCATCCGTGAGCGCCCCCGCCCGTCGCGCGGGTGGCCGTTTCTTCAAAAAATCTCCGTGCTCGCGGCAAGATCCGAGGCTTCCTTGGCGGCGTTCGGGGGGGAAACGCATGAGCCTGGAGACTTGGGAGCTTCTCAGTTACATGGTCACGGTCATCGGCTTGCCGATGGCTCTCCTCATTTTCATCTACGAGCAACGCCGGGAGCGCGACAATGAGGAAGGCGAGGTTTACCAACTGCTTTCGGACAACTATCAGGACTTTCTGAAAGTGGCGTTGCAGCATCCCGACCTCCGCCTCTTCTCGGAAGAGCAGAATCACGAGTGGACTCCCGAGCAAGAGGAGCGCGCCCTCATCATTTACGACATGCTCGTCTCGCTCTTCGAGCGCGCGTATCTGCTGCTGCACGAGGAAAACATGTCGCCCACCCAAGCCCGCCGCTGGTATTCCTGGGATGACTACATGCGCGATTGGTGCCGCAAGGCCGAATTCCGCGCCGCGCTCCCGCCCTTGCTGCGCGGGGAAGACCCGTCTTTCGTCGCCTACATCCAGTCCCTTGCCGCCATGGAAGAAACGCGCTCTCATTGAGGCCGTTGGTCCTTCGTCATTCGCCATTCCATTCCTTCACCGATGAAAACCCCGCTTCGACTGCTGACGTGCCTGCTTTCCTGTCTCGCCACCGCCCGCGCCGCGGAGCCCATTGTGATCGCCGATTTTGAAGGACTGGATTACGCCGGATGGACGGCGACGGGCACCGCCTTCGGCGTCGCGCCAGCTCGCGGCACGCTGCCGGGACAAATGGAGGTGACCGGCTTCCACGGCCAAGGCCTGGTCAACTCCTTCAACGGCGGCGACCGGGCCACGGGCCGGCTGGAGTCGCCGCCCTTCCGCATCGAGCGGAAGTTTCTGACCTTTTTGATCGGCGGCGGGGCCTGGGCGGAACTAACCTGTCTCAACCTGGTGGTGGACGGCCACATCGTGCGCACCGCCGCGGGACCGAACAGCCGGTCAGGCGGCAGTGAACGGCTGACGCCGGCGGCGTGGGATGTCTCCGAATTCCTCGGCCACGAGGCGCGGCTGGTGATTGTGGATGAGGCGCGCGACGGCTGGGGGCACCTCAATGTGGACCACATTCAACTGACGGATGACCGGGGAGAGATCCCGCTGGCCGCCGCGCCGGTGGTTGTGCCGGTCGAGCGCGTGCGCCGGATGCGGGTGACGGGTGGCTTTCTCCAACTGCCGCTCAAGCCCTATCCCGACCGCTCGCAGCCCGGACTCGAAAAGCTGACCATCGAAAACGCGGAGGGACAACTGCTGCGCTCTATGCACGTCCATCTGCCGGAGGCCGGGGAAGATGGTGCTTTCCGGTATTCCGCCGACCTGCGGGAATTCGAAGGCCAGGAGGTCACGCTGCGGGTGCGCTCGCGCGACGCGGCGGTGCTGGACCGGCTGGAGTTTTCCGCGGAGGAGGTCCGCGGAGACGCCCTGACGTATGGCACGGAACACCGCCCGCGCCTTCATTTCAGCCCGCGCCTGGGCTGGATGAATGACATCAACGGCGCCTACTGGCACGACGGGCTCTATCATATGTTTTACCAGTTCAATCCCGCGGCCACGGGCACCGGCGCGGGGTTCGACATGCACTGGGGACACAGCGTGAGCCGGGATCTGGTGCATTGGGAGGAATGGCCGGTGGCGCTGTTCCCGGACGCCGCGGGACAATGTTTTTCCGGCACGGCGGTGATGCAGCGCTTCCCGGTGCCGGGGCTGAACGAGGGCGTCACCCTGCCGGCTCCGGTGCTGTTTTTCACCGCCACGGAACCGTTTTCCCAGCA
>CAZQUC010000197.1:0-4263 GCA_964596095.1 uncultured Enterobacteriaceae bacterium | reverse complement strand
CGCGGCCCCAATTTCTACGGCGCGCTGACCTTCGTGAACGCTCCGGGCGCGGCTCCGGTGATGATGGGATGGGCGCGCGAAACGCGATTTCCCGGCGAGCCCTTCAATCAATGCGCCAGCCTGCCGCTGACGATGACCTTGCGGGCCATCGGAGGCCGGGACGTGCTCTGCTTTTATCCGGTGCCGGAGATCGAAACCCTGCGCGGGAAACCACTTATCAACCTAACGAAGGCCCCTGCGGAGCAGGCCGTGTCCCGGTTGCGCACCCTGGTGAAGGAAGACGCCCTGGATGTGGTGCTGCGCCTCCGGGCGGCCGCGGACGCCAGACCGTTGAAGTTTTCGGTCCGAAGCCTGAGCTTCGACTACGACCCCGCCTCCGGACTGCTGCGCTACGGTGACAAACAGGAGACCCACCTGCATCCGGGAGAGAGCCTGACGGCGCGGTTTGTCATCGACCGCGGGCTGGTGGAATGCTTCTGGAACGACGGCGAAGCGGCCTATGCCGTGGCCTCCCTGCACACCGACGCCGGCCCTGCCTTCGCGCTGGAAGCCCCGGCCGGCACGACGATCGAAGAGTTGACCGTCTATCCGATGAAGCCCGCCCGCTTTCACTGACCTTGCAAGATGACGCCACGCCTCCCGGACGTGGGCTACCCTTTCCTCCCTGCTCGAATGACGCACGGGTAAAATATTAAGATGAGTGTAATATTTTCATTTGTTAAACTGATCATCGTTTGCTAAAGGCGGGAGCGCCCGGTGATGGGCGCAGACCCTTGCCAATGAGAAGACACGACTTCCCGCCCTCTTTCTTGCTTGCCATCCCGTTGTGGTGCTGGCTCGGAATCGCTGCTGACGGGGCCGTTCCCCGGAAGACGGTCTTCCGGCAGGATTGGCGTGATTACGAAGGCGTGGAGGAACGACGCCTGCTCAAGACCGGCCAAACCGCCGTCACGACGATCATCACCCTCGACGGTGGCCACGGCGGCACGCCGGCGGTCTTTGGCAATGATGGCCTGGTCATTTCCTATCTAAAATTCAACGACCTCTTCGGCGACGAGTCGGGGCAGATTCCACCGGGTGCCCATATCATCCGCGCCACCCTCACCCTCACCACCTCCATCGGCCCCGACCATCAGTCCGCCAGTTGGTTCGCGCCCGCGGCGCTGACCGCTCCGCTGCCGGCGCCCGCGGACGGCCTGAGCATCCTCGAATCGTTTTCCCAAACCCCCGGCACCTATCGCGGGCCGGACTTTCCTGACGGGCACGTGCGGCGGCCCGACACCACCTTCCACTCCCCGCTGGAACCGGCGCTGCGGCTGGACCAAGGCGAAAGCGCGAGTTCCGACGTGACGGAGACCGTGCGCGATTGGGCGGAAGATCCGGAGCGCAACCACGGCTTCATCATCTGGCCCTTGCCGACGGGGACCGATAACTGGTCCTATTACTCCTCGCTCGGCGGCCTGGAAGACGCGCACCGCCCGACCCTGGAAATCGAATGGCTGCCGGCCGCAGATGCCGCCGCCCTCGGCGCGGCCACCAAGGTCTTCCGGCAAGGGCTGCACGGTTACGACGGCACGGTCTCCGTTTCCCTGCCGGATACGGTGACGCCGATCAACGCCCCCAATTTCGCGGAGTTGGCCGTGCGCGCGCCCCGCAATGGCTACGCCCGCACCGTCTTCACTTCCATCGATGGACAGGACGGCGAAGGCACCTCGGCCGACGACCAGATGATCATCCAGTTCAACGATCTCTTCGGCGCCGGCGAGCATCAGATCGAACGCCGGCCTTACCTGAAAATCGCCCGCGCCGTCCTGCGGCTCACCAGCGGACCGACCGGTGGCGTCGATCCCTACGCCGAGCCGCCCGTCGCGCCCAACTACGTGCGCTCCGGCAGCCTCACCTACGTCCACCGCATGCTCGTGCCGTGGTATGAGCAGGCGGAAACCCGCACGATCTTCACCCCCTATGCCGGCTTCAAGGGCGGCCAGGGTCCCTCGGAGGAAGAAGGCGAAATTTCCCCGCCGCTGAGCTTCTATACCGGCACGACTTACGACCAGAAATCCAGCGCGGACGTGACCGAAGCCGTGCGCGCCTGGGCCGCCGGCGAGCCGAATCACGGCCTCAACCTGCAAATGGAAGGCGCCGATGGCTGGGGCGTCTTTTTCCCGGGCGTGGAAGATCCCGAGGCCCGGCCCGAACTCGTCGTCACTTACTATTACGAAGTCGATACCGACGGCGACGGACTGCCCGACGTGTGGGAACTCGCCAGCGGGACCGACCCCGAAGTCCCCGACGCCGACGCCGATCCGGATGGCGACGGGCTGACCAATCGCGAGGAATACCAACGTGGCACCCGCGCCGACCTCGCGGATACCGATGGCGACGGGCTCTCCGACAAGGTCGAAACCAACACCGGCCGATGGGTCTCGATCGACGACACTGGCACCGATCCTCTCCACGCCGATACCGACGGCGACGGACTGCCCGATGGCGTGGAGAATCCCGATCTACCCTTTGTCGATGCCGCCCAGCCCGGCACCAGCCCGTTGCGCGAAGATACAGATGGCGATGGCTTCTCCGACTCCACCGAAGTGCTGGCCGGCTCCCATCCCCGAGTGGCCTCCAACGTGCCCGCCTTCACTTACGAGGTGGTGCTGGCGGAGGATTTCGACGGTGGCTCCCTCAATTCGCGCCACGTTTTCGAAAGCGCCACCAATGGCGATTTCTACCCGGATGTGTTCGATTCCGAACTCGCGGGATACGGCATGGCCGCCCAATTCACCGACGCCGCCGATCGCGCCACGGTCACCAATTCGTCGCTGGCTTGGGATCACGTGCCCACCGCCGCGCCCGCGTGGCGGGTGAGCTTCGACTACTTCCTCTCCGCCGACCCGGAGGAAGGGGAGGCGGGCGAAGGCTTCGGGTTCGGCTTTTACCGCATCGCCACCTATGAGTCCGAGGGCTCCATCAATCCCGGAAGGACGCCCCGGCAATGGGACGATCCACGGGCCGGCGGCGGCCATCCCGACGCCGTGGTCTTCGGGTTCGATCTCGCGCCCGGCCCGGTGGAGGGCAACACCGTGCGCCTGGCCGGCCCGGCGAACCCCACCGCAGGCCTCCGCCACGTCATCAGCCCGTTCCCGCTCAACAATGGCGTCTTCAACCGCGCCGTGGTCACCGCCTTCACCAGCGGCCCGGATACCGTGTTCAGCCTCGAGCTCACCGAAGACGTGTCAGGAGACGCGCCGCTCACCCATCGCTTGATCGACCAGGTGCTGGCGCGCGACTTCGATCTCCGCGCGGAGAAAATCCGCCTCATCTTCGGCGCCCGCACCAGCGCGCTCAATAAAGTCACCTCGTTCGTGGACAACGTCGTCTTCGAAACCGGCGCCGCCGTGCCCGGCGGGAGGGAATGGCAGAGCGCCTTCAGGATCACCGGCGTCATCCGCGACGGCGATCACGTGGCCCTCACCTGGGAATCCGTCGCCGACGCCACCTATCAAGTGGAACGCTCCACCACGCTGGCGGACGGCGAGTGGACGCTCGTCGCGCCTGCCGTGGCGGGCGAAGCGGGCACCACCACTTACAGCGACCCCCTCCCCTCGCCGCCCTCCGGCCCGCTGTTCTACCGCGTCACCGGCCGGCTCCGGCTTTGACTTTTACATCGCGAAACCGTAGGCTCGGGCCTCATGCATCGCGTGGTGTCAGCCCTCCTGCTGATCTGCTTCGGAGTTCTGGCTCCGTGGCAGGCCCTGCCGACGCGGCTGTGCTTGTTGGAGAACCGGCTCCTCCTGACCGGCTTCGACGCCTGTGGTGTCTCCGACCGCGGGAAAGCGAAGTGCTGTGAGAAATGCGAGGCGCGTGACGTGAAGCAAACCACCGGAGAGACCGGGGAGGAGTGTTGCGTGGCTTGGGAAGCGCTGCCGGACGCCACCGTTCCGCCGCTTCCGGGAAAGCTGCCGGCGCTGGCCTGGGTGGTTTTGCCCGTCCTGGAAAGCCCGTGGCTTCCGCGCCTGGCTGTGACGAAGGCGGAGACGCGCCCGCCGCCGGCCCTCATCCCCATCACCGCGGCGAAACGGCAGGCGGTGCTGCGTGTGTGGACGGTTTGAAGCCACGGATGTGACGTCCTGTGCGTGGCCGCGTCCTTGCGGCCTTCATGCCTCATCCGCCCGACGGATGAGGGGAACCGCAAACCTTGTGGCAATGTCTCGTGGCTTTATCTTTGGATTTTCTCTCCCGCTCTGACTCGACGTCTCCTCCGAC
>CAZQUC010000196.1:0-7917 GCA_964596095.1 uncultured Enterobacteriaceae bacterium | reverse complement strand
TCCCACTCTTGAAATCCAGGCGGAACACTTGATTGCCCTCACGCGTCGCGAGCCAAAGATTGCCTTCTTTGTCGAAATCCAGCGCGCGCGGGCCATGGAGCGGCGTGTCGGCAAAACGCGCGCCATCGGGCGTCGATCCCGCTTTCCCCGTGCCGGCCACGGTGGTGATGACGCCGGTCTTCATGTCGATCTTGCGGATGACGTGGTTGCCGATGTCGCAGAGAAACAGGTCGCCATCGGGGCCGAATTGCAGGCTGTGCGGTTGTTTGAGCTGTGCCTGCGCGGCCGGGCCGCCGTCGCCGCGATAGCCGGGCTGTCCCGTGCCCGCGAAGGTGGTGATGACGCCCGTCTTCGCATCCACGCGGCGGAGGGCGTGGTTGCGCATGTCGGCGAGGTAATAGTTTCCCGCCGCGTCGAAACGGATCTCGTGCGGTTGGTTGAGCGCGGCCTGCGTGGCGGGACCGCCATCGCCGGAGTAACCCGCCTCGCCGGTGCCGGCCACGGTCTCGATCGTGCCGTCGGGGTTGATCCTGCGCACGCGATGCCCGCCGTATTCGGTGAACCACAGCGCGCCCTCCGGCCCGCGCGTCACGCCGAAGGGGTTGTCCAATGTCGCCGCGGTCGCCGGGCCGCCGTCGCCGCTGAACCCGCGCTCGCCCGTGCCGGCCACGGTGGTGATGGTCCACGTCTCCGCCGCGCCGACGGACGCCAAGCCCGCCGCCAGCACCACGGCCGCCACGGCGCGCCGCGGCCGTTTCGTTCGGGAAAAGAAAGGGGTCGCCGACTTCATGCCGCCACCATCCCGGCTCCGGCCGCGCGAGCCAACCGGAAAGTGGCCCGCTTTTCGGTTGACCATCGGAGCGGCCGGGCGAGAGTCCGCGTCTTTTTCCAAACCCTTGGAGGCTTGGGCTTTGTTTGCATGCATCGTCATACCATCTCCGTCCTCGTTGAGAACAAATTCGGCGTTCTGGCCCGTGTGGCCGGGATGTTCAGCGGCCGTGGCTACAATATCACGTCGCTGAACGTCGGGCCGACCCACGATCCGTCCATCTCCCGCATCACCTTGGTGGTCAATGCGCAGGATGAAAAACAGGTCGATCAGATCATCAAGCAGCTCGACAAGCTGGTCGATGTCATCCAGGTCATCGACTTCCGCGCTGGCGAATCGGTCGAGCGCGAGCTGGCGCTGGTGCAGGTGAATGTCACCTCGCAGACGCGGCCCGAAGTCATCGAGCTGACGCAGATTTTCCGCGCCAAGATCATCGACGTGAGCCCGGACGTGTTGACCATCGAGATCACCGGCGACGAGAGCAAGGTGGACAAATTCGTCCTTCTGGTGAGCGCGTTCGGGATCAAGGACCTCTCCCGCACCGGCCGCCTCGCTTTGCCGGTGGCGCAAGGGCTCGAGCGCAAGATTATTTCCACCTGACTTCCCCGGCGGCGCGTTTTGCTTCCCCCGCGCCTCGCCGCCATCCACATCCCGACATTCCCCAGCACATCCAACATGGCTAAAATATACACAGACAAGGACGCCGATCTCGGCGTGTTGAAAGGCAAAACGCTCGCCGTGCTCGGCTTCGGCTCGCAAGGCCACGCCCACGCGCTCAATCTCAAGGAAAGCGGCGCCAAGGTTATCATCGGCCTCTATCCCGGCAGCAAATCCATCGCGGTCGCGGAGAAGCTCGGCTTCCAGGTGTTCCCGACCGCCGAGGCGGTGCAGCAGGCCGACGTGATCCTGGTCGCGCTGCCGGATACCAAGCAGCCCGCGGCTTATAAAAAGGACATCGAACCGCATCTGGTCAAAGGCAAGACGCTCGTGTTCGTCCACGGCTTTTCCATCCACTACGGCACCATCGTGCCGCCCGCGAACGTGAATGTCATCATGGTCGCGCCCAAAGGCCCGGGCCACATCGTGCGCCGCCAATACACCGAAGGCAAAGGCGTGCCGAGCCTCATCGCCATTTACCAGAACCCCGGCAAGGACGCGAAAAAGATCGCGCTCGCCTGGGCCAAGGGCATCGGCGGCACCCGCGCGGGAGTGCTCGAAACGACCTTCAAGGAGGAAACCGAGACTGACCTCTTCGGCGAGCAAACCGTGCTTTGCGGCGGCGCGTCGGCGCTGGTGCAGGCCGGGTTCGAGACGCTGGTCGAGGCCGGCTACTCGCCCGAGATGGCGTATTTCGAGTGCCTGCACGAGTTGAAGCTCATTGTCGATCTCATGAACGAGGCCGGCATCGCGGGCATGCGGTTCTCCATTTCCGAAACCGCCAAGTGGGGCGACGTGAGCGTGGGACCGAAGATCATCGACGCTTCGGTCAAGAAGCGCATGAAGGCCGCGCTCAAGGACATCCAGAACGGCAAATTCGCCAAAGGGTGGATCAAGGAATACGAAGGCGGCTATAAAACATACAACAAGCTGCTCAAAGACGGCGAAAAGCACCCCATCGAAAAAACCGGCGCCAAGCTGCGCTCGCTGATGCCGTGGGTGAAGAAGCGCGACATCAAAGGCGCGCAAGCCAGCTACGAGTGATTTGGAGTGCGGAGGCTCGCCTCCGCTTTTCACCCTCACCGGCTTGCCGGTGAGGGGCGTGGGCGAGTGAAGAAAAAAGGGTCTGTTGGGAGTTTGAGGGAGCTTGATCTGTCCTCCCGCGAGGGGCAAGCCCCTCACCCCCCAGAGCGGAGGCAAGCCATCCGCACTCCAGAGCGTTTGGCGCGGTGGCCGGGGTCGAGCGACACCGTTCTTTTTCCCTCCCCTCCGCCGCCATCCCGTGCCACGGTCGCGGGCATGTCGCGTGTCGTTGAAATCCTGCAAACCCTGGTCCGCATTCCGAGCGTGAATCCCGATGGCGCGCCCGACTCGCCGTATGCGGGGGAAAAGCGCGTCGCGGAATGGGTGGCGGATTTCCTGCGCGGGCTGGGCGCGGAGGTGGTGCTGGAGGAGGTCTTGCCGGACCGGCCGAATGTCTTCGGGCACTTTCCCCACGCGGGGCCGGCCACCGTTTTCCCCGAGGCACGGCCCGGCCGCGTGCTGCTCGCACCGCATACCGACACCGTGGATGTCGAAGGCATGACCATCGATCCCTTCGGCGCGGAACTCCGCGACGGCCGGCTCTGGGGACGCGGCGCGAGCGACACCAAGGGCACGATGGCCGCCATGCTCGCCGCGTTGGAGGAACTCGGCGCGGACCGGCTCGCGCGGGCCGGGCGCGGCGTGTCGTTCGTCGGCCTCATCGGCGAGGAAACCGGCCAGCACGGGTCACGGCATCTCGCCGCGCATCATGCGGCGGAATACGCCTTCGCGCTGGTCGGCGAGCCGACGGAGGGCGAGATCGTCCACACCCACAAGGGCTGCACGTGGCTGACGCTGGAAACACGCGGCGTGGCCTGCCATGGGTCCACGCCCGAACGCGGACGCAGCGCCATCTTCGGGATGCTGCCCGTCATCGTTTCGGTGTTTCAGGACCTGGCGGAACGCCTGCGCGCGCCGGCCTTCGCGCATCCCGTCCTCGGCTCGGCCACGGTCAATCTCGGCACCATCCGCGGCGGCACGCGGCCCAACATCGTGCCCGCGCAATGCCTCATCCAACTCGACATCCGCGAAACTCCCGCGTTGCATCGCTATGGCTTGCGCCGCCTCATCGACGAATGGCTGCACGACGCCGGGCTGGCCAACGACGTGCTCGTGCATGACTCCTTGAGCTGCGCGCCGCTCGACACCCCGGCCGACGATCCCTTCGTGCGCCGTTTGGCCGACCTCGGTGCGCCCTTGGTCGGCGCGCCGTGGTTCTGCGACGCCGCGTGGCTTTCCACCGAAGGCGGCATCCCCAGCGTCGCCGCCGGCCCCGGCCGCATTGCGCAGGCCCATACCGCCGATGAATTCATCGAGATTGCCGCGTTGGAGGAAGGCGTGACGTTTTACCGGCGATTTTTGGAGAGTTTGTGAACCACGAATTTCACGAATGGACACGAATTTCTAGCCTCTTCATTCGTGTCCATTCGTGAAATTCGTGGTCTTCCTTTCCGTCTTCACTCGTCTCACCGCCGCCCGGTTTCCTGCCACCACGCGACGAATTTTTCCACGCCCTCGCGCACCTGGGTTTTCGGCGCGAAGCCGAGCAGGCGCGTGGCTTTGCTGACATCGGCCACGGTGCGCGGCACGTCGCCGGGTTGCATGGGCAGTTGGTTGATGACCGCCGTCTTGCCGCAGGCCGCCTCGCAGGCCGTGATCAATTCGTTGAGCGACACGGTTTGCGAGCCGCCCAGATTGAAAATGTCGAACAACGGCCCCTCGTATTCCGTCGCGCCGATCACGCCGTCCACGATGTCTTCGATATACGTGTAATCGCGGCAAGTGGTGCCATCGCCGTATTTGTCGATGGGGCGGTCTTCCAACAACGCGCGGCAGAATTTGGAGATGGCGAGGTCGGGTCGCTGGCGCGGGCCATAGACGGTGAAGAACCGCAGGTTCACCGTGCGCAGGCCATACAGATAGCTGTAGTTCGAGCACAATTGCTCGCCGGCCAGCTTGGTGGCGGCGTAGGGCGAGATGGTCGCCAGCAAGGCGTCGTCTTCGGCGAAAGGGATTTTCGGGTTCACTCCATAGACGGAAGAACTGGAGGCGAAGACCACGCGGCCCGCGCCCGTGCGCCGGGCGGCTTCGAGGAGGTGGAAGGTGCCTTTGACATTCACGTCCAGATACAACTCCGGCTCCTGAATCGACGGCCGCACGCCCGCCCGCGCGGCGAGGTGGATGACGGCGTCGAAATGCTCCCGGTCGAACACGCGGTCCACGAAGGCGCGGTCGCGCAGGTCGCCTTCCGCGAGCGTGACCTCACGGGAAAATTGCGCGACATTGCCACGCTTGATCGCAGGGTCGTAGTAATCGTTGAACTCGTCGAGCACGGTTACACGCGCGTCCGGCTGCGCGAGCAGCCGATCCACCACATGCGAGCCGATGAAGCCCGCGCCGCCGGTCACCAGATAATTCATGAGCCGTTCAGATTAGGAATTGGCCACGGGCCGGCAAAGGGAAAAAACGGGTTTCTCGCGCGGGGCGGATGCTGGACAGAAAACCGCCCGCGCCGCAAACTTTCCAAGAAAAAAGGAGCCGACGAGGGCATTCAGACGTAATTTCCGACAGACCCCGGTAAGGGGTGATCCTTTGGCATCCCAACTCACACACTTATGAGCGAAACGGCAAAATCATCGAAACTTCCCTCGTTGCAGGCCCTCGAGCAGGACGTGCGTGCCCTCGGTCATGAGGCGGCCGATCTCGCGCGGGAAAAAATCATTCAACCCGCCGCCGACGCCCTCGCCGACTCGAAGGCCTCGCTGGATTCGGTGCTGACCGACGCCGAAACCGTGCTGGCCGAGCAGCGGGACAAGGCGGCGGACTGGATCGCCCGGCATCCCTTCACGGCCATCGGCCTGGCGGTGGGCGCGGGCCTGTTGCTGGGGTCCGCACTGCGCAAGGACTAGTCCCGCCCGGTCGCGCGGTGGCCGGCCTTGCCCCGGCGTCGGCGCGCGCTCCCTTCGATCCCACGCATGGCCGATCATTTCACGGACGAAGATGGCATCCACGGCTTCAAGGCCCGCGTCCGGCGCGTGCTGGGAGCGGCGGTGGAATACAGCGGCGCGCGCTGGACGTTGTTCAGCTTCGAAGCCCGGCAGGCGGCCGGGCATGTCGGCAAAGTGCTGGCCGCGCTGGTGGTGGTGGTGCTGTTTCTGGCCCTCGCTTATGTGACCGCCTGGGGCGCGTTGATCGTCTGGAGCGCGCGGCGTTGGGCGGAAGGCGATCCGACGCTGCCCCTGCTCGGCGCGGCGCTGTTTCACCTGCTGGCGGCGGGAGGCTTGGCGCTGTGGTTGGTGAAACGCGGCGCGGGCAACAATCTGTTCGCCGCCACGCGGCAGGAACTGGAGGAAGACAAACAATGGCTCAACCGGAACAAAACATCACGCTTCTGAAAGCGAAACTGGCGGCCAGCCGCGCGCGGCTGGATGAAGCCGCGCATCACGTCACCGCGCCGCTCGACGTGCCGGCCCGTGTGCGTCGCGAAGTTTCCGCGCATCCGCTCAAATGGGCGGCCGTGGCACTGCTGGGGGGAGCCGTCGCCGCGAAGGTGGTGGTGCCGGTCGCGCTCAAGGTGCTCGGACGTTCCACATCGCAGAAACTGACGCGCACGCTGCTCGCCACGCTCGCCCCGGCGGCGGTGCGGCTCGGGGCGCAGGCTCTTTCTACGCGTTTTCCCTCGCTGGTGACTCGGGAAAAACCTGAGTCTCCGCACCCTTTGGAAGAGCCGCCTTCCCGCTGAGAAGACCGTTGCACACCGTCATCGCTCCGTTGTGGCTTGGATTTCAAACGCTTGTTCGAACCGCAGACCCAGCGAAGCCACCTGTCGGACCCCTCTCCTGAAAGGAATGGGGCGAGTCTTAATGGTATCTTAACTTTTTTGTTGGGAGTTATTACTTGACGAATTTCGGGGATGTGCGACGTGTAGGCGCTGGACCGCCGCGATATCCGTTTACATAAGCAATGGGAGGGGCTTGTGTGAATTTCGTCGTGTGCGGTCCGGCGTTTTTTTTGCCCGGATGCTCCGGAGGGAGGAATGAGGGAAGCGCGGAGAGGGGTCAGAGTTTTTGGTGGAAATCGTCGCCGGGTTGCAGCGACCGCACAAACGCACAGAGGACTTGAATGACCTTCTCCATGTCCCGCCGGTCGGCCATCTCGATGACACTGTGCATGTAACGCAAGGGCAGGGAAATCAACCCGCTGGGGATGCCCTCGCGCACGGTGAAAATATCGTCCGTATCGGTGCCGGAGTAGCGTGAGCTGGCTTCATGCTGGAGGGTGATGGCTTCCGCCGCCGCCACGTCCAGCAGTCGTTGGATGACCAGCGGGTGATTGCATGTGCCGTGGGTGACGGTGGGGCCGCCACCAAGCGTGACGCCACCGTGTTTGCCTTTCTCGATGCCCGGTGTGTCGGTGGCATGGGTTACGTCCAAACACACGGCCACATGGGGCCGCAGCCGATGGGTGATCATTTTGGCGCCGTTACCGCCGATCTCCTCCTGCACGGCATTGACCGCGACCAACGTTGCCGCCGGGCGTTTTTTTGCGGCCGCAAGACGCGCCACCACTTCGGCGATGATGAATCCGCCCACGCGGTTGTCGAGCGCGCGGCTGACCAGATAATGCTCGCCCAAGGGTTCCGCGCTCGCCGCATACACCGCCGGATGACCCACGCGCAGGCCGAGCGCGGCCACTTCGGCCGTCGAGGTCGCGCCGACATCGACATACAACTCATGCACTTCGGGCGCTTTTTCCCCGCCATTGCCGCGGTCGCGGATATGAATGGCGGTGTTGCCGATGAGGCCGAGCACGGGGCCTTTGTCGCCCAGCAGCGTCAGCCGGCGTCCGCGCGCGGTGGCGAAATCGCTGCCACCGATGCGGTCCACGCGCAGAAACCCTTCCGGCGTGATGTATTTGACCATAAACCCGATCTCATCCGCATGCGCCTCCAACATCACCAGCGGCGCTTTCTTGGATGTGCCTTTCAAGGTCGCCCACGTATTGCCATAGGCGTCGCATTCCACACTATCGGCGGTCTTTCCGACATGGGCCGCCCACACGCGCTGGCCCGGCATTTCAAATCCGGTCGGACTGGGGGTGTTGAGGAGATTGAATAGAAACTCTTGTGACTTGGCATTCATCGGTCGCGCACTGGAAACGATCCCGGGGCGGAGGCAAGTTTTCAGTTTTCAACCCCGGAACCCCGGCGCGCCGGAATGAGGAACGGGGAGTCACCGATGAGGCGGCCCTTCCGGTTGCCCCTCGAGCCGATGGCAACGCCATCGCATCCACCGCAGCCGGGGGTTGAGCGGAGCGACACCCCCGGATCAGCGATGGAAAAAGGCTTC
>CAZQUC010000195.1:0-7959 GCA_964596095.1 uncultured Enterobacteriaceae bacterium | reverse complement strand
GAGGCCTGCGTTCCGGCTGAAAACTGAATTCTGAATTCTGAAAACTCACTTCCCCATCAACTCCTCGATTTCCTCCGCCTCGATGGGGATCGCCGCCATGAGATCGGTATTGCCGTTGTTGCCGATGAGGATGTCGTTTTCGAGGCGCACGCCGAAGCCTTCTTCGCGGATGTAGAGGCCGG
Organism: uncultured Enterobacteriaceae bacterium; assembly: GCA_964596095.1. Lineage (GTDB taxonomy): Bacteria > Verrucomicrobiota > Verrucomicrobiia > Verrucomicrobiales > V1-33 > CAJBME01. The sequence continues at coordinate 7,777 of CAZQUC010000195.1, read as the reverse complement.
GTTCGACGGTGAAGACATTGCCGGCGGCGACGGGCGCGGTGGCGGCGCCGACATCGTGCACGTCGAGGCCGAGATGATGTCCCGTGCCGTGCATGAAGTATTGTTTGTAGAGCGGCTGGTTCGGATCCTGTTTTTTCACGTCCTTCACTTTCAGCAGCTTCAGCTTGATCAATTCCTCCTCGATCTGCTCGCCGACGAATTTGTTCCAATCTTTCAGCAAAACACCGGGACGGAGGAAATCGCAGGCGGCGCGGAAGACACGCAGCACGGCATCATAGACCTTGCGCTGGCGCTTGGTGAAGCGGCCGTTGACCGGGATGGTGCGCGTGAGGTCGGCGTTGTAGTTGGCGTATTCGGCGGCGACGTCGAGCAGGAGCAATTCGCCGTCCTGGCACAAGGCATGGTTGTCCACGTAATGGAGCACGCAGGCGTTCTTGCCGGAGCCGATGATGGGCGGGTAGGCGAAACCGCGGGATTTGCGCCGCACGAATTCATGCAGCAACTCGGCTTCGACCTCCCATTCGCCGACGCCCGGCTTGACGAAGGGCAGCACGCGGCGGAAGCCCGCCTCGGTGATGTCGATGGCTTCCTGCAGCAGCTTCAACTCCGCCGCCGACTTGCGCGTGCGCAATGCCGCCAGATGCGGCGCGAGGCGTTGATACTGGTGCAGCGGAAACTCGCGCCGGCACGACGCGGCGAAGCGCGTCTCCCGCGAGCGGATGCCGGGATGCGCACGCGGGTGCTCGTTGAGATTGAGATACACCGTGTCAGCCTGGAACATGAGCGGCTTCCACACGGTCTCGAATTGGTGCGACCAGTGGATATTCTGCTCCGGAATGCCGGTGAGGCACGAGGCCTGCTCCTTGGTCAGCTTCTCCCCTTCCCAGATCGCGATGTGCTCGCTGGTTTCCTTGAGGAAGAGGATTTCGCGATGCTTCTCCTGGTCGAAGGCATCCGGGTAAAGGATGAGGAAGGTGTCCTCCTGCTCGATGCCCGTGAGATAAAACAGATCGGAGTTCTGCTTGAACGGCAACGTGCCGTCCGCGTTGGTCGGCAGGATGTCGTTGGCCACGAGCACGGCCAACGAATTGGGAGACAGACGGGCCGCGAGGCGGCGGCGGTTTTCGACAAAAAGCTCGGATCCGGGCAACGTGTATTTCATCGCGGCCGAGCATATACATGCGCCCGGCCGTCCGCACGGAGGATTTTTCCGCGAAAGGTCGCGCGCCGTTTGATCGCCCCATTGCCATCTCCCCCACCCCGCCTCTCATTATCCCACGCTCTCATTATCTCACCACCACCCCATGCCCGAACTCGCCGAAGTCGATTTTTTCCGCCGCCGCTGGGATGCCGGCCTGGGCGGCGTCATCCACCGCGTGGACCTGCATCCGCAAGCGCGCGTCTTCCGCGGCACGGACGCGCGACTGCTGGAGAAAACGCTCACCGGCGCGACGTTGCGGGAATCCTTCGCGCATGGGAAGCAGATGCTCTTCGCAGCCTCGGGCGGTGGCTGGCTCGGCGTGCATCTGGCGATGACGGGTGACCTGCGGGTGGAGCCGGAGGATTATGCCGCGCAACGGCACGACCACTTCGTGCTGCGCCAGCCGTCGCGCGCGCTGGTCTTCACCGATCCGCGCATGTTCGGGCGCATCCGCTTCGATGTCTCGGCCGACGGCCCGCCGGAGTGGTGGCGCCGGTTGCCGCCGGCCTTGTTGTCCGACGCCTTCACCGCCGCGCATGTCGCCGCCTTTCTCCAACGCCGCGCCCGCTCGCCGCTCAAAGCCGTGCTGCTCGACCAAGCGGGGTTTCCCGGCGTGGGCAATTGGATGGCGGATGAAATCCTCTGGCAACTCGGCTGGCATCCTCTCACCCGCACGGGCACGCTCAGCGCGGTCCAGGCACGCGCCTTGCGCTCGCAAGCCCGCCAAGTGGCGCGCGGCGCGCTGCGGACCATCGGCGTGGATTGGACCGATCCGCCAGCGGACACGTGGTTGATCCGCCACCGCTGGGCGGCGGGCCAGCACTGCCCGCGCTGCGGCACGGAACTCCGCCGCGAGGAAGCCGCCGGCCGCACCACCTGCTGGTGCCCGGCCTGCCAGCCGGCGGACCCGGCCTTCATGACCACGGCCAGTCCGCGCCCGGTCGGCACCGGGCATCGGCGGGAGAAGCCGCTGGCGTGACGCTCCGAGGCCGGTCGGTCGGACTTACGGTTTCTTTTTGAAAACCAGGCCCAACACGCCGAGCACGATCAATGAACCGACGATGGCCAGCGCCAGCGAGCCGAAGCTGAATTCATTGATCGTGCCGTAGCCGAGCAGCGAGCCGATCCAGCCGCCGACGACGGCGCCGACGACCCCGAGGATGGTAGTGAGAATGCAGCCGCCTTTTTGGTCGCCAGGCATGATCAATTTCGCCAGAGCGCCGGCCAGCAGGCCGAAAATAAGCCAGGATAAGAAGCCCATAGGATGGATGAAGTTGGTGGTGAATGATGTGATGTGAGGAGAATCGATGGACACGGCGCGCCGGTCAGGCCAGGGCCGACAAGGCCCGCACGGCGTCGGTGAGCGTGGTGTGGACGGCGTTGGCGCCGGCGTCGAGGAAGCGGGCATCCTGGTCCCCCTCGCGAGGCGCATGCCAGCGGCCAACGTGGATTTGCAGATCCGGAAACGCCGCGCGCAGCCGTTTGATATGAGCGCGCACGAAGCCCGCCGAGTCCGGCGGCGTGGAGCTGAGCAGCACGGCCTTCGGCTGCCACGCGGCCAGGTCGTCCATGAACTCGGCCGTGAGGCGCGGCGAAGGTGAGGCCAGGAAGCCGAGGGCCGGCGGCAGCATCCGCTCCAGCAGCAGCAGGACCGCGTCGTCGGCGCCCTCCTGCAACGAACGGCCGATGATCTGGGGTGGCGGCGGCGTGGCGGCAGTGGCCCCTTCGTTATCGGCCGGCGCGGGCGCGGAGCAGATGACGGCCGCGGCCACTTCATACACCCGGTGCTCCTCCGCTTCATCGAGTTGCCCCAGTTCCGCCTCGTGCCGCGCCAGCTCGATGGCGGGCAGGATCGTTTCATCGACCACCGCGAGGTCTGGCTTGCCCTTCAATTGCTGCTGGATGAAATGCCGCGCCTCCTCCTCGTCCTGGGCCAGCAGGCGTTGGAAAAACACCATGTGGGGCTTGATCTCCGGCTTGTCACCCATGATCACGTCCACGAACTCCAACCGCGGAATGTATTTGCAGATGACGACCACGACGACGGTGAGCGGCGTGGCGATCATCAGCCCGATCGGCCCCCACAGCCACGTCCAGAACGTGATGGCGACCAGCAGCGCGAAGTCCGACACACCGACGCTCTGCCCGTAAAGCATCGGCTCCAGCAGCATGTTGGTCAGCAATTCCAGCCCCGCGATGAGCGACACGACCAGCAGCGGCTGCATCCAGCCATCGAAGACCGCCAGGCTCAGCAGCGAGGGCAGCACGGCCACGATGACCGGCCCCACATAGGGAATGAAGCGGAACAAGGCCGCCAGCACGCCCCACAGCACCACATACGGCATGCCGATGAAGAACAGCCCGACTCCCAGCATCAGGCCATACAGGCTGTTGATGAGGCCCTGCATGAGCAGGTAGCGGCTGACCCGCCCGCCCGCCTCGTCGATGGCCCGCGTGGTGGTGGTGAGATGTCGATAGCCCGCCAGCCGCATCAGGCGGTTGCGCAACTCCTGCTGGCGCAAGAGCATGAACACCACGAACACAATCACCGTCGCCGCCATGCCGAGGAAGCCGCCCGCATAGCCGACCAGCCAATCCGCACGGAAGCCGCCGGTCTCCGCGGCCGCCGGTTCCGGCGCGGGCCGGGGCGCGGGCGCGGCGGCCGGCTCGCCGGTGCTGTTTTCGATGGTTTCCTTGAGATCCTGCAATTTGCGGAAAACGCCGCTGCGGCCCGCCTCCTGCACCGCGGAGATCCGCTCGCGGATGTTGTCCTTGTAATCCGGCAGACTTTCCAATAGTGCGCGGAATTCGCGTCCGATGACCCACCCCAGCGCGCCGAGCAACGAGAAGACCAGCACCGTCACCAACGCGACCGCCACCGCGCGCGGCACATGCCGGCGTTGCAGGAAATCGACCAACGGATTGAGCAGAAAAGCAAACAGCACCGCCAGCGCCAGCGGCATCAGGAAGTCCTGCGCCAGATACAAGATCGCCACCGCCAGCACGGCGGTGAACAGACCGACCAAAACGGGGGATCGGCGGCGTGAATTTTCCATCAGGAAGCGGTGGGGATGTTTTTCAAGTGGCCGGAGAAGCAGGATCGCTTCGGTGTTTCCGGCCACGCCCGAATTACGTGAGAGCGCGGGAAACGGATGCGCCGGGAAAAAGGAAACTCGGCCGGCGCTCAGGTCAAATGCTCGGGTATGCCGGGAAAATTCCCCGACATTCCTCATGGCGCGCGATGGCGCGGTCTTTATGATTCATTGAGCATGAGACTCCTCGGGCGGCCAGTGGCGCGATGCATCCCTTCCGTCCTCGGCGCGGCGGGAGCGGCTCTGGCGTGGAGCGCCCCCGCCGGCGGGCAGACGTGGCAGGACCACATCGGCTACACGTCACTGAAGGCGGCGCTGGGCGACGCCCTCCCCAAAGGAGCGGGTGTGACCGTCACGCTGGTGGAATCCAGTGTCAGCGTGGCCGATCCGGATCGTCCCGGTGAAACCGTGGAATATTTCCGCCCCAGCGCGGAAGCGACGCCCCAAAGCGGCAACTTCGCGGGCAAGGTCTTCGACTTCCGCACCGGGCCGGATGGCGTGTCGTGGCACGCGCAACGGGTCGGCAATTTTTTCTTCGGATTGAACCACAACGCGGCGGCGGGCGAAGCCTCGGTGGCGCCGCTGGCGGGCACAGGACCGGCGGCCTCGGTCATCTGCCACCAAGCCACGGATTGGATGGCCACGGGATCGCTGCGCCACCGGAGCCCCTCTCTTCCACGCCCCGAAAATGGACGAGTGGTCAATCACTCATGGATCAGCGACGTGGACGACGAGCTGAGCGCGGACGCCGCCAATGACCTGCTGCGCCGGGTGGATTACCAAGCGCAACGCGACGGCCACGTCGTGGTCGCGGGCGTCAACAACGGTCCCACGACGCCGATGCCCGCGGTGCTCGCTTCCGCTTACAACGTGCTGGCGGTCGGCGTGACCGGCCCGGGCACTTACGGCGGGCACAGCACGGGCAGCTCGTCGATCGAGGTGGACGGCGGTGGCCGCCTCAAGCCGGAGCTGGTCGCGCCGCTGCCGGCGACGAGTTACGCCACGGCGGTGGTGAGTTCCTGCGCGGCCTTGTTGACCGGTGTGGCGGCGGCAGATCCGGAACTGGCCGACGCCGCCCGCTCCGAAGTCATCCGCGCCTTGCTGCTGGCGGGCACCCGCAAGGACCGCGTGACTTCCTGGACGCGCACCGACACGCGGCCGCTGGATGCTTATTACGGCGCGGGCGAAGTGAACATCCTCCGCAGTTATCAAAGCCTGCTCGCGGGCCGGCCCGTTGTCGGACAACGCGAGGTCGCGGGCGCTTCGGGCTGGGTTTACGGCGCCGCGCTGGAACCGGGCGCCGCCGCCTCGCACACGCTGGTCATTCCCGATGGCTGCGTGGCGGAAGAATTCTCCGCGGCGCTGGTATGGAACCGGCAGCTCGACGCCACGCCCGGCGGCCTCGGCACGGGCCGCCTCACCGCCACCTTTGCCCCCACGCTGGCGAATCTCGATCTGCGGCTCCGCGCGTCATCATCGGAGGAAGACCTCGCCCGCAGTCTTAGCGGCGCGGACGGCAGTGTCTCCCATCCGCTCGAATATTTGTATCTTCACGACATGCCAGCGGGCGCCTACGTGCTGGAAGTCTCCCACCAACCCGGCGACGCCACCGCCGCCAGCCCCGCGTATGGGCTGGCCTGGTGGGCCTCGCTCCGGCCCGCGGCTCCGGCGGAACTTTCCCTGCGGCCCATGGCGCAAGCCCGCGACGTGCAGGTGACGTTCGCCCACCTCGGCACGGGGCTGAGCTATCGGGTGGAACACTCCACGGATTTATCCCAGTGGAGCGAAGCGCACACGTTTGTCGCCCCTGCGACTTCCTTCGATTGGACCACCACGCTCGCCGCTAGCGACGGCTATTTCCGCTTGTCCCTCCTGGAAACTCCCGTCGCCGCGCCAGTGGTCGTCACTCCCCAAGTGGAGACGCCGTAAGCCGGCGCGCCATCTCCCTGCTCATTCGTGGTTCGACAATCCGGTTCCGGATCACGACCGCAGCACGCCGAGAGCGCGCAGCGTCTTCGCCAGCTCCGCCGTTTTCGCCTCGCCCATCGGCACCAGCGGCAGGCGGAAATCGGGCAGACACAATCCCGCCAAGCCGAGCGCGGTCTTGATCGGCACCGGATTGGTGTCGAGCTTCAGCAAGGCATGAAAGAGCGGGTAAAACTTCCGGTGCAACTCCGCCGCTTCCGTGAATTTCCCCTGCAACCCGAACGTCACCAGATCGCTCATCACCCGCGGGATGAGATTCGAGGCCACGCTGATGACTCCCGACGCGCCCACCGCCATGAAGGGAAGAATCTGGCTGTCATCGCCAGAGAGGATTTCAAACCCCGCCGGCGCCGCGGCGAGCAACTGGCTGACGCGATCCGCGGAGCCGCTCGCTTCCTTCATCGCGACGATGTTCCTGCAATCGGCGGCCAACCGCGCGGTCGTCTCCACGGAGATCTCGATCACGCTGCGGCCGGGGATGCTGTAGAGAATGATGGGCAGCTTGGTCGCCTTGGCGATGGCCTTGAAGTGTTGATACAACCCCTCCTGCGAGGGCTTGTTGTAGTAGGGACACACTTGCAGCGTGGCGTCGGCGCCCGCTTTTTCCGCCGCCTTGGTCAGGGACACCGCTTCGTCGGTGCTGTTGGACCCCGTGCCCGCGATGACCGGCCCCCGGCCTTTCGCGAATTCCACCGCCATTTCGATGACGGTATGATGCTCCTCATGCGAAAGCGTGGGCGACTCGCCCGTCGTGCCGCACGGGACGATGCCGGTCACCCCTTGCGCAAAGTTGAAATCGACCAGCTTCTTGAAAGCGGTCTTGTCGATTTTTTTCTTGCGGAACGGGGTGACGAGGGCGGTGTGGACTCCAGCGAACATGGTCGCTTTCTCTGCCGCAAAGCCCGCGCGCCGTCAAGCCGCGGGCCGAAGTGATCGATGGTCGGACCGGTCGGACAGATCAGTCGGCTCCGCCCGATCCGCTCACTGATCGCCGCGACTCCACGCGCCACCAACCGCAAGACGCCGGCAACGCGGCTTCCGGAAAAGCCAAGGTGAACCACTTCCGCGGAAAACGCTGCTGCTGCCATACCCCTTGCGGCGTCACCGCTTCCCACCTCACCAGGTCGGCCGAAAACCAATAGCGAAAATTTTCTAAACCGTCCGCGACCCACCCGCCATGCGTGAATCGGCGCGTCGGGTGATGCCATACCGCCTCTTCAGCCGCGAAGGCGAACTGCTCGAAGGTCGCTTCCGCCTGCGCTGACGAGGCGATCCACAAGGAAAAATCCGGCGCGGGCGCGATACCGTAAAGTTCCAACGCCCAACGCTCTACGGTGGCGGCGCGGCCATCAGCCCGGGTGTCGGTGATCCGCAACGCCCATCGGCCCGCCCACGGCAGGCTGTGCAACACGCGGCTGTCTCCCGCCGGCGCGTGCGGCCCCGTGTAAGGCGCGGCGCTTTGCTCCAGCGGCCGCACCGAATGACGCGAGAGCAACGT
>CAZQUC010000194.1:0-8134 GCA_964596095.1 uncultured Enterobacteriaceae bacterium | reverse complement strand
GGAGCGTTTGCCGTCGGGCGTATGAGCATCAAGCCTGAAGGGGTGGCTGATGCCACAGTCTCGACAGCCCGCGTGGCGGCCGCGCCAGCTCTTCCTTCTTTGGGCGGCGGGGTCAAGGAGGGGGTGGACGTGGCTTCCAGTGAGGAGAACCCGCAGGCGTGGGCGGAGCGGTTCCGGGGAGCCGATGGGCAGGTCACCTCCGACAAGATGTCCCTCGCCATGCGCGAAGCCTTGCGCGATACGGACCCGGCGCGGGCGATGATGCGATTCGCCCTCATGCTTAAGGATCTGACCCCGGAGAACGCCCCCGCCGCCTTCAAGACTGTCCGCGAAACGGTCACCGGCTGGGAAGCCATGCAATACCTGCCGATGTTGAATTTCGCCTGGGGGGCGCTCGACGGCGAAGCCGCGCTCACCGCGATGAGCCAGCTCAGCGGAGGCGAAGCCTGGTTTGCCAATGCGGCGACCTTGACCGGCTTCGCCAGCCAGAATCCCGAAGCCGCCAAAACATGGCTGGATGAGCGTTCCCAAGGAAATGATCAAGGCGGAGGTCCGGGCGGTGGCCCGGGGGGCGGATGGGGCCTGGAGCGCGCTTACATTGCCGGACTGGCTCGCAATGATCTGGATGCAGCCGTCCGCTATGTGCAGGGATTGCCGCAGGAACAGCGCGCCGCGCAGATGGAAATGCTGGTCGAGCAAAAGATCAAAACCGGCATCATCGCCTCCGCCGACTGGGCCTTGTCCCTGAGTGATCCCGCCATGAAGACCTCGGCCCTGGATCGCGTGGCCCAGCAATACGCCCGCCAGGACGTGGCGACCGCCGCCAACTGGGTCAAAGCCTACGCTGGAGAATCGTTCGGCCGAGACGCGGTCGGCGCGGTGGCCCATGAATATGCCAGCCGCGCGCCGGCAGACGCGCTGCAATGGGCGACCTCTTTGCCGGGTGGCGAAGCCCAAAACGAGGCTTACTTCCGCGTCTTCCGCGAGTGGGGGCGCTCGGACCCCACCGCAGCCAGCGAAACGCTGACTTCGCTGCCCGCCGGCGCGTCGAAAGACCAGGCGATCAGTTCGTTCACCCGCAGCATCGGACGGGAGAATCCCGAAGACGCCCTCGTGTGGGCCAATACCATCGGCGACGCCACCACCCGTGAAACAGCGCAGGTCGAGGTGATCCAACGCTGGCGTCAAAGCGATGCCGCCGCCGCGAGTCAATGGGCGGCGGCCAACCTCTCCGCCGAGGCCCAAGCCAGAGCCGCCCAGCAACCGCAGTGGCGTTGGGATGGGCGGCGATGACGGACCCTGTTGTGATGCGGCCATTCTCGTCGCGCGCTGGTCACCATCGCTTGACGGTCTTTCGCATCGGCAGTATCGCGGAAACACGCCCGCCCGGTCATTAACTGTTTCCACTCTTTGCTCCAACCGCGCCATGACCAGAACCCATTGGCTCACCTTTGGCGGCATCGCGGTGCTGGCCGTGATTGTCGTGTGGCAGTTCCGACGGATCAGCGCCATGCAAGAAGCCAATACGGCCCTGCACGATCAGATCAGTGAGGCGATTGGGCGGTTGGAGGCGAACCGGCCGCTGGGAGAAAAGGGGGCCGGTTCCCAGGCCTCGCCAGGAACATCCATTGCCACCGCGGATCCAAAATCCGACGATCCCGCCAAAGCCGAGCGCGAGGCCAAATTCCGCAAGATGCGGGAATTGGACCGTCAGCAGCGTCATGACGCCAAAATTCTGGCCCTGACCACCAAGCTGAATCTGACCACGGAGCAGCAGGCCGTGATCCGTGCCGCCTTGGAAAAAGGCAGCACGGACCGCGATGCCTTGCGCGATGCCGGGGAGGGCCGCCGTCGGGCGGGGAGTCGGGACACGGAGGAAAAACGGCGCGCGGAGATGGCGAAGTTCGCGGCCATCGATGCCGCGCAAGAGGAAACCATCGCGGCCAGCTTGTCCGCGGAGCAACTGGCGGCTTACACGGAATATCAAACCGAGCAAAAGCTGACCACCATCGAAAACCGCGCCAACCAGCAACTCGGGGATTTGTTGACCCGGTTCTCCCTGTCCGAAGACCAGAAAGACGCGGCCTTCCAGTTCTTTGCGAAGCAGGAGGAGGAACATGGATTCGAACCAGCCCGGATCGCGGCCTTGGGCGGAGATTTCATGCTGCTGTTCGAGCAACGGCAAAAAGACAAGCTGGAAGCCTTGAAGCAGATTCTCACGCCGGAGCAATACGCGCTCTACAGCACCCAGGAAGAGCAGCGTTCGGCCACGTTCCGGAACATGGTTCCCGGCGGGCAGCCGCCACCACCGCCGAGGGACCCGTGAGGCCGCGCTTCAGCTTCATGGCCCGTCTGATGCTGTCCATGATGCTGACAGTCATCATCGTGACGTCCGGCGTGCTCTGGCTGATGCGCTCGCGGGTCGAGGAGGCTTACCTGCGTCTGTTCGAGGAACGGTTTCGCGCGCAAATCGAGCTGTTCACCCACTTGCAGACGATGCGGTTGGAGAGCCTCCGGCAACGCTGCCAGACCCTGGCGGTTTCCGCGGCGGTCGTCGAGGCCCTGCAATTCGGATCGGGCGAGTTACCGGACAGCATGCTGCAGGATTTGCAGGCCAAGGCCCGCGTCATCAGGGACAGCGCCTCGGCCTTCGATGACCGCGCGCCCGCTGCGAACGCCCCGGCGGTGGCCCGGACCTCCGTTTCCACCAGCGAAAGCCGGACGCCACGGACAGCCGAACCGCGGCGGCGGCGGTATCAACTGGGGACGCCGGATTTCGTGGATGTGGCCCTGGTGAGCAGCCTGGGCCGGGTTTATGCGCTGAAATCGGGGGCCGGGCAGAACACCAACCTGCCCTGGCTGGAGGATGACCGCATCTCACGCGTGCCCACGGAACAGCAGACCGGGTATGTCATGGCGGAGACATCGTTTCAATTCCGCATGCCGCGCGAAGTCATCTTGACTCCCGTGCGCGATCCTCAAACAGAGGACATCCTGGGCGCCCTGGCCGTCGGGCTGCCGCTTTCCGGCTATGGCGAGAACGCACTCTACGATTTGAGCCGGCCGGGCAAGCCGGGGACCATCTCCTCCGGTTTGTGGCTGGAGGACCAACTTTTCACCAGCAGCATCGCCGTAGGCAATCAGGCCGCGCTCAAGGAACGGATCCGGGCCGCACTGCGGGAACATGGAACCGAGCAGCCCGGCGGCACGCTCAGCATCCGCGTGCAACTTTCCGGCGAACCGTATCAGATGTTGCTGCGCCAACTCTCGACGGATTCCGCGTTGCCGCTGGCTTGGGGCGTCATGCTCTCCTCGCTCAGTAGCATGGTCGCGGAACAAAAAACGCTGCGCAACGAAGTGCTGGCGTCCGCCGCGCTCGCGCTCGGGGTGGCGCTCTTGCTGAGTTTTGTGCTCTCGCGCAACCTGCTGCGTCCGGTGCGGGCGCTGGCGCAGGGAACCCGCCGCATCCGCGAAGGCGATTACGCCGCGCGCGTCGAAGTCTCCCGCCGCGATGAACTCGGCCTCCTGGGTGAATCGTTCAACGAAATGGCCCACGGCCTGCAACAGCGCGAACAATACCACAGCATCCTCGTTCAATTGTCCGACTACGAGGTGGCCCGGCGCTTGATCGCCAGTCCCTCGCTGGGGGGAGAGCGGCGGGAGGTGAGCGTGCTGTTTTGCGACATCCGCGGCTTTACCGCCGCCACCGGCGGCATGGCTCCCGAAAATGTGATCTCCATGCTCAACGAGCACATGACCGCCTTGACGGAATGCGTGCACCGCCATCACGGCGTGGTGGATAAATTCGTCGGCGATCTCATCATGGCCGTCTTCGGAGCGCCGGAATCCACCGGCGAGGACGCGGGCAACGCGGCCCGTTGCGCGTTGGCCATGAGGGAAACCCGCCGTCGGCTCAATGAGGTGACAAGTTATCCGCGGCTCGAAATCGGCATCGGCCTGGCCAGCGGCCCGTGTGTCGCCGGGTGCATGGGATCGGAAAACCGCCTGAATTATACCGTGCTCGGCGAGCGGGTGAATCTGGCCTCTCGCCTGTGTGCGGCGGCCATAGCAGGAGAAATCCTGATCGATGCCGCCACCGCGAACCTCCTCGACGAAAGCTTTTCCGTGGAAGCCCAAACGGAGCAGACTTTCAAAGGATTCAGCCATCCGGTAAAACCGTATCTTCTGATTCATCAAGGCGCAGGCATGCTTGAAGGGACAAAAAGGGCTTGAAGGCCATCAAGGACGGCTCCTGCGTGTCCAATTGCTGAAAACTGAAAACTTCGCTACCCTCGCGGCCCTGCTGCGCGAACGCCGCCGGGTGATCGCGGATCATGAATGGCGCGACCGCGACGCGGCGGGCCATCTGGCGGCCTTGCAACGCGTGTCGGAAGCCATCGACCGCGCGGCGGCGGCTCTCGGCCCGGCCGCGCCGGCGCGGCTGCGGCATTTTTTGGCCAACGCGAGCTTCGACAAGGCGCTGGCGTTTTTGGAAGCATCCGGGGTTGACGACGCGGCGGGAGCGGAGTGAAGTCGCCTCCTTTCGGCCGCCGGAGGAATGATTCCCCATGACGGCCGGTTTTCGCCGTCCCCCGTTCGCTGCCGTTTTTTTCCGCTTCCTTCATCGCCCTTATGTCACTCTGGTTCATCGACGCGTTGGTCGTGCTTGCGTATTTCGCGGTCATCATGAGCATCGGCCTCTCCCAACGCTCGAAAAGCGGCAGTGTGGAAGGCTTCGCGCTCGGGGATCGCAACATCGCGTGGTGGGCGGTGCTGGCTTCGATCCTCGCGGCGGAAATCAGCGCCGCCACCTTCCTCGGCGCGCCGGGCGAGGGCTTCGCCAAGCGCAACTGGACCTACGCCCAACTCGTGATCGGGACGATTCTCGCGCGGGTGCTGGTCTCGATCATTTTCATCCCGGTCTATTACCGGCACAATGTCACCTCGATTTACGAGTTTCTGGAAACCCGCTTCGGCGGGCGCACGCGGATTTACGCGTCGCTGACCTTTCTCGTCACGCGGGTGCTGGCGATGGGGACGCGGCTCTATGTCTCGGCGATCATCATCGTGCTGGCGATGGAGATGTTCCTCGGGCGGGGAGTCTCCGCGCAGGAAAAATTCTGGCTCTACGCGGGGGCGGTGGTGCTGGTGACGCTGCTGACGGCGATCTATACCTCGCTCGGCGGCATCAAGGCGGTGATCTGGACCGACTTCATCCAGGTCGGCGTGCTGGTCGCCTCGCTGGGGTTCACGATCTGGTATTTGCTGGGCAAAATGCCCGAAGGCTGGACCACGGTGGCGGGCCAGCTCCAGGAGCCGTATTTCATTGAAACCTTGTTGCCGTTGGAAAAAGGCGAAAGTGTGAGCGGCTGGCTGGGGCGCGTGTTGCGCGAGGAATACTCGCTCTACACGGCGCTCATCGGCAGCACCTTCGTCACGCTGGCCACCCATGGGATCGACCAGGACACGGTGCAGCGGATGCTGACGGCGAAAAACAAACGCCAGAGCATGTTCGCCACCATCCTCTCCGGCATCGTGGACCTGCCGGTGGTGGGCGCCTTCATCCTCGTCGGCATCATGCTGAGCGCCTTCTACGCCACCGGCGCGCCGGCCGATCTTCCGAAGGAAGGGCGGGAAATCTTCCCGTATTTCGTCCTGCACGAGATGCCGGCGGGCCTGCGCGGACTGGTCACAGCCGGGGTGCTTGCGACGGCGATGGGCTCGCTGAGCACGGCGCTCAACGCGCTGGCAACGAGCTTTTCCAAGGACTTCGTCTTCCGCGGGCGGGATCACATGTTCTCCGAGTCGCGCCGGGTGGCAACGCTGCGCTGGTCCACGGCGGTCTTCGCCGCGTTCATTGTCATCGTCGGCGTGGCCACGGCCTACTACACCTCCATCCGGCCGGAGGTGCGCATCATCCCGCTCGTGCTGGGCATCCTGGGTTATACGTTCGGTTCGTTGCTGGGCGTCTTTCTGGTGGCGGTCTTCACGCGCGGGCGCGGCAACGATTTCGGCAACATCCTGGCCATGACCTGTGGCTTCGCGGCGGTGCTCTTCATGAGCGTAAATGAAATCCAGCTCCAACTGGGCTTCACCCGCCTCGACCCCGTCACCCGCGAGACGGTGCCGGCGATGATCATCGCCTTCCCCTGGCGGGTCACGCTCGGCACGCTCGTCACCGCGGCCATCGCGTTGTGTTTCCGCACGCCAGCGGATCGGGTTCACGCGCGGGAATAACCTCACTGCCCCAGCTTGGCGAGGCGCGCCTTCACCCAGGCCAGCCCGCGCCCGATGGTTTCATCCTCGGGGGCGACGGCGACCGCTGCCTCGTAATGGGCGAGCGCCTTGGAAAAACACGCCTGCGCCGCGGCCGGTTGTTTCGACTCCTCATTGAGATGGCCGACCACGCCGTAGCTGGCGGCGATGCCGACACGGTCGGCGAGTTCGGTCGAGTCGTGCGGCGCGGACAGGTTGAGCTTGTCGAGCAAGACGAGGGCGGTCTTGGCCTGGGTGAGCGCCTCGGTCTTCTTGCCGAGCGCGAAGAACAAATCCGCCAGATCGGCCTGCCGGCGGGCCAGCGCGGCGGCATAGGCGGCATTGCCGGGATCTTTGACGAGGAGCGAGTGCAGGAGTTGGACCGCGCTTTGCTGGTAGTCGAGCCCTCGGGCGGCCTCGCCGTGATCGCGCAGCAAGTGGGTCAGGTCCGCGTAGCGGCCAGCGAGCAGGAACCGCAGGTCGGCGCGCTGCGGCTCGAGGGTGAGCCGTTCGCTCAGCAGCTTGATGGCCTCGGAATAGGCGCGCACGGCGTCCGGCGCCTCGTTGTTGGCGGCGAGCATTTCCCCCGTTTCGCCATAGCATTGGGCGAGCGACTCCAGGGCCTCGGGTTGATCGCCACACTCCAGCAAGACGCGGGCGGCCTCCACCTGGGTGGCGAGGGCGTTTTCGATCCGGCCGATCCGGCGTTCCAGACGGCCGCGCAGCAGCAAACCGCGGCCCAGCAGCAGTTTGTCGGTCGGCAGGGAAACCCGCGTGTCGCCGAGCAAGAGCTGGAGATCATCGAGCGCGGGTTGCAGGCGGTCGAGGGCGTCGGCGTCGGGTTGTTCCACCCGCTGCCACTCGGCCTGGGCCAGCCACAGGCGGCTTTCGGCAAGGCGGCGCTGGAGTTCGGGGGTCTCGCCGCGCTGGTCGGTCCGGATTTCCAGAAAAGCCAGCGCCTGGGCCAGCGCGTCCACCACCGGCCCGGCTTCGCGCCCACGGGCAAAGCGCGCGCGGGCCTCCGCCAGGGCGGTATCGGCGTGGAGCAGATGCCACTGGGCCCGCTCGGCTTCGGGCAGGGTCGCACCGTCCTGGGTAAGAAAGGTTTCGAGATCCCGGCGCGCGTCGTCGAATTTCTCCACCGCCTCGTCCAGACTGCCGAGGGCGGCTTTGATTTTCGCGAGATGCACGCGCGCGCGGAGCCGGGCCGGGGCGAGATCGGGACGGGACGCGCTGGCGTCGAGGAACGAGGAAAAATGCTCGTAACCCGCGAGGAGCAGGCGGGAGCGCTCGCGATCGGCGGGCAGTTGCGCGGCCGCATCCAAATACGCCTCGAACAACCGGTCGGTGTCCTGGGCGAGGGCGTCGGCGCGCGCGGTCATCCGGCGCAGGGCATCCTCCGCCGTGGCCAGCGAAGTCTGGAGTTCCGCGAGGTGGGTGTCGCGCGTCGCGAACCCGCGGTCGCGGTCCGTGGCCAGGGTTCCGGTTTCCTGGCGCGACGCGGAAAGATCACGCCGCGCCGAACGCAAGATCCCGTATTGGACCAACGCCGTGACACCCAAAACCCCTGCGAGCGCCGCCGTCGCCGGCAACGCCCAGCGACGACGCGCCCCGTCGAGCCACGCGCGGATCGGCACGGCGGGCAGGATCGGCGCAGGGGTCTCGACCTCGGCCGGCGACGCTTCGCTGACCGCCTCCGGGATCGGCCGCAACGACTCCCGCGCCGGCGCCGGCTGATCGGTCTCATCAGCCTCATGGGCCTCATGGGGCCTATCCTCCTCCGGCACCGCCGCGAGCGCGGCCAACACCTCCCCCGCCTCGGCGAAACGCCGCGCCGGGTCCAGCGCCAGGCAGGTTTCGATGATCCGCCGCCGCTCGC
>CAZQUC010000193.1:0-8148 GCA_964596095.1 uncultured Enterobacteriaceae bacterium | reverse complement strand
AGGAGAGGCGGGCGTTTTTCTCGATGAGCTTGAGGATGGGCGACATGAATGGGGATGACGGGTGAATGAAAACGGCGCGCCCAAATGGCGCGCCCGTCCATCCTGTCAGTAAATCCGATCCCGGCAAGACGCTTTGCCGGAATCCCCGCCGAGGCGGAAATTAGTGCTTTCTTTGCTTCCGTGCAGAAGGCGGTTATATATATTTTTGATTTGCTCTCGTGTTGAACACAAGCCCTGTTACCCCCGGCCGTGTCCGGCATGTATTCAAACCATCCACAATCTCAAACAACCACAAATGATCTGCCTGCTCCGCGCCCTATGCTGCTGCCTGCTGGTCTCGCTGACACCGGTTTTTTCCGCGACCACCGTGTCCGATCCCGCGACCACCGCGTTCTATTACAAGTCTTTCACCAGTGGAAGTTACATCGCCGGACCAAACTCGGATCCCGGCGGAGTCCTGATCGAAAAAAATGCCACCTGGGACTTCAGGGAACCCAGCGACATCTACCCCAACAGCAACGCCCGGGAGTTCCAAATTTACGCCCCGGACGGCAATTGGTGGATCAGCGTGGACATGCCGCTCAACGCCATCATCGGCAAAGGCTCCTATGTGGCGACTCGGTTTCCCTTTAATGCCAATGAAATGGCGGGATTCAACTGGGCGGGCTTCGGACGCGGACTGAACACCCTGACCGCAGAGTTCAATGTGTTGGAAGTCGCCTATGACGCAAACGGGATCATTTCCGCGTTCGCCGTCGATTTCCTCCAGTATGAAGAAACTTGGGATGAACTTGATATCCCGCTGTTGGTCGCCAACAACACCCAGGGTGCTTTCGGCTCCTACCGTTATAACTCCTCAATCCCGATCAACACCACCGGCAACCTCACCCTGGTCCCGGAGCCGCATTCGGTCCTTTTGCTGCTGGCCGGAACCTTCGCCGCCACGTGGCGTCCACGCCGACGGGCGGTCTGACCCCGCTTCCGGGACGCCGGAAGAAAACGGGCGATCCGGTCTCCGCGCTTCACGGATTCCCGAACGACACGCCGATGGCGCGCGCGGAGCGGACGATTTCGCCGGAGGGATCGACGACCCGCAGTTTCTCCACGGCCTTTTCGATGGGCACGGAGCCGACGTGGTAGCTTTGGTAACTGACCATGTGGCCGAAGAGTCCTTCCTTGATGAGACCGACGGCCTTCACCCCGAAACGGATGCCGAGGATGCGGTCGAGCGCCGTGGGCGCGCCGCCGCGCTGGAGGTGGCCCAGGATGCAGGAACGGGTTTCCTTGCCGGTGCGGGCTTCGATCTCCGCGGCCACGGCATCGGACACGCCCTTGAGCTTGATTTGCCCGGCGCCACCGATGTCCGTGCCGGTCAGGCTGCCGCCGACGGGCACGGCGCCTTCCGCGACCACCACGAGCGTGCTGTGGTGTCCTTTGCGCTCGCGGTCGAGCACGGCTTCGGCGACCTTTTCATGCGTGAAAGGAATTTCCGGGATAAGGATGATGTCGGCACCGCCCGCGATGCCGCCGTGCAGCGCGATCCAACCGGCATGACGGCCCATCACTTCGAGCACCATGGCGCGCTTGTGGCTGTCGGCGGTGGTGTTGAGGCGGTCGAGGGCGTCCACCACCGAAGTGACCGCGGAATCGAACCCGAAGGTCATGGCGGTGGCGTCGAGGTCGTTGTCGATCGTTTTGGGCACCCCGACGACGGGGATGCCATACTCCTGGATTTGCAATGCGGTGGTGAGCGAGCCATCGCCGCCGACCACGACCAGCGCGCGCACGCCGAGGCGGTCGATGGTGGCCTTGGCCTGAGTGAGAATTTCCTCCGGCACGCGCAGCACGTTGTCCTGCCCGATGATGGACACGAAATGCCCCTTGTTGACAGTGCCGAGGATGGTGCCGCCGAGCTTCATGATCCCCGCCGTCTTGAACGGATCGAGCATCGTGTGATTGCCGGGTGGCAGCAACCCCTCGAAGCCGTCACGAAAACCGACCACTTCCCAGCCAAGCTGGGTGGCCGCGCCGGTGACGCCGTGGATGACCGCGTTGAGGCCGGGGCAATCGCCCCCGCTGTTCAGGATGCCGATACGTATTCTGTCACTCATTTGAATAATGGAAAAAGCGGACCGCGTGCCGGTCCGGGAAAAATCTCGTGAAAAATGCGAGGGTCATGATGGGAGGTGATTCAGGGCGTGGCCGTGGGGTCGAGCAATTCGCTGCTGTCGTTGATGGCCCGGCCACCGGCTTCCCAATCACTGTAACGCGACCACCCCTGGGCCAGCAGCGTCCGTCCGTCGCGGAAGCGGTCCTGCGCGCCGAGCAACACCGCGACGAGCCGCCGCGGATAGACCTGCTGGCTGGTCGGGCCGGTTTTCACGACGTGGGATTTGCGCGAGGCGGAGAGGATCAGGCATTGCCCGGCTTGGGTGGTGGTGCCGGTCTTCACGCCGTCAATCCCCTGCTGGCCGACCAGTTGATTGGTGTTCTTCAAAAGAAAAGCCTGCGTCTCCCCGCCGCCGCGCTGGAAGCGCACCTGGCGCTGCTTCTGCGAGGTGTAGAAGGCGAAGGCCGGTTTTTTCTGCGCGTAAAGCGTGAGCCGGGCCATGTCGGCCGCGGTGGAATAGGGAACCACGCCGGCATTGTCGAGGCCGTGCGGGTTGAGGAACTTGGTATTCTTCATGCCGAGCAGTCCGGCCAGCCCGTTCATCTGGTCGATGAAGGCCGAGAACGCGGAGCGGCCTTTGCCGGTGCGGCGCTGCAAGTCCCCCCCCACATGCCAGGCCAGCGTCTCGGCGGCGATGTTGTCGCTGCCCATCATCGCGCAACACAACGCGTCGCGCAGCGAGATCGTATCGCCCGGCGCGAAGCCGAACGGATTCGGCGAGAGCTGGGCCGCCGAGGGCGGGATGACCGCCCGCCGGTTGAGATCGGTGCCCGTGCGCTCCGCCCAGTCCAGCACCACGCAGGCGGTGGCGATCTTGGTCAGACTGGCGACCGGTCGCCGCCGCCCCGAATTGGCGGCAAGGAGGATCTTCTTCGTGGTGGCGTCGATCACGAGATAACTCTCGACCGGCAGCCCCTGGGCAAAGCCCGGCACCGCCGACAGCCCTCCCCAGGCCATCGTCGTCAGCAAAAACCGTCTGCGCCCCATGCGGAAGGGGCGGCCCTGTTCTTCTCCGGCCATGATGCGCGCGAGCCTAGCGGGTGGATTCGTGATGGCAAGCGGGAGCGTGTATTTTCACAAGCCGGTTCCACCGCTCGAAGCCGCTCTTGGCAAACCGTTGACCGGCGCATAAAGTGCTCTCCATGAAACATGAGTTCAAAATATAACTACCCCGCCTGGATTCGAACCAAGACTAAAAGAACCAAAATCTTTTGTGCTACCCTTACACCACGGGGCAATGAGCCGCGCGTGAAACGCGGCGGAAGAATGGAGTAGCACGTTCCCCCGCCCCTGCAAGCGTTGTCGCGGAAATTTTTTATCGCCGCCGCGTCGGGGCGTGCCACACTCGCCCGCATGGCCGATTCCACCACGCTACCGACGTCCGCACTCCTCCACGTCCCGACCGCCGATCTCAAGACCGAGCTGCTCCGCCTGCTGCGGAAAAAATCCGTGCTCTTCGGGGATTTCACCCTCGCTTCCGGCGCGAAGAGCGACTTTTACGTCGATTGCCGCGTGACCACGATGGACGCGCGCGGCGCATGGCTGATCGGCCTGCTGGGCGCGCGGCTTATCGACGAGATCGGCCGCGCTTCCGGCGAGCGGGCGGAAAGTGTCGGCGGCCTCACCATGGGAGCGGACCCGGTCGCGCTGGCCATCGCCCTCGCCTCCGGTTTCGTGCCGGACGCGGCGCCCCTGCACGCCTTTTCCGTGCGCAAAACGGCGAAGGCACACGGCCGCGGCAAACTCATCGAAGGCAATTTCGCCGCCGGCCGGCCCGTCGTGGTGGTCGATGATGTCATCACCACCGGCGGCTCGACCTTGCAAGCCCTCGACGCCATCCAGGCCGAAGGCGGCCGCGTGCTCTTCGCGCTCGCGCTCGTGGACCGCGAAGAAGGCGGCCGCGCCGCCATCGAAGCCCGCGGCCTCCCCGTCCACGCCCTCGCCACCAAATCCGAACTCCGTGCCGTAGAGTAACTCATTATCTTACCATCCTATTATCTCATTATCCCAACCATGAAAACCCCGCTCCTCGCCCTCGCCGCCCTCCTCCTCTCCTCCCCCGCCCCGGCCACCGCCGAACCCTTCGATCTCCCACTCTATGACGGCCCGCCTCCCGGCGCGCCGCTCTCGCCCGATCCCGAAGTCTTCGTCAAAAAAGAAGGCGATCCCATCGCGCGCGTGACGCATGTGCAAACGCCGGATGTCCGCGTCTATCTGCCGCCGAAGGACAAAGCCACCGGCGCGTCGGTCGTCATTTATCCGGGCGGCGCGTATCGCATTCTCGCCATCGACCACGAGGGGTGGCAGATCGCCGAATGGCTCAATTCCATCGGCGTCGCCGGCATCGTCTGCAAATACCGGGTGTCGGACAAAGTCGGCGCGGCGTATCAGCATCCCGTGCCCCTGCTCGACGCCCGCCAGGCCGTGCGGCTGACGCGCCAACACGCCGCCGAGTGGGGGCTGGACCCGCAGCGGGTGGGTGTGATGGGCTTCTCCGCCGGAGGCCATCTCGCCTCCACCGTGCTGACGATGGCCGACCAAAAGCTCGCCGGCGAATCCGAGGAAGCCTTCGCCAGCCGGCAGCACAAGCCGGACTTCGGTGTGCTGGTGTATCCGGTCATTTCCTTCACCGCGCCGTATGCGCATCGCGGCTCGGGCGATTTCCTGCTCGGCAAAGACGCCCCCACCGAAGAGCGACAACGATTCTCCACCGACCTTCTGGTCAATGAGCATACGCCGCCGACCTTTCTCGTCGCCAGCCAAGACGACACCGGCGTGCCGTTCGCCAATTCGGTCGCCTTTTACGAAGCGATGCGTGAGCACAAAGTGAGCGGCGAACTGCATGTGTGGGAAACCGGCGGCCACGGCTTCGGCATCCTGCCCGGTCGCGGTCCCGTCACCACCGCGTGGCCGCGGCTCCTCGCCGATTGGCTGGAGGCCAAAGGCTGGCTGAAAAAGCCGTGACCGCGTGGCGGGGCGTCCCGCCCACCGCGGAAAGCGATCCAACGCAGCGCAGGGTTCTCATCAAAGACGCGCTCACTTTGGGGCCGCGGTGGAGGGCGGCATTGAATCGCCTCCAGCCTTCCGCCGGGTCACACCCTCCGCGGTGGGTCGGAGGCCCCCGCCACGCCGCTGCCACCAGGAAACGGTGAACGCCGTTCCCGAGGCGGCATCGATCACGCGCGGATCGCGGCGGCCTTCCTCCCAGGCGGACCACTCCACGCGAGGGAAAAACACGTCGCCGCCGCTATGGCGATGGATACGTGACAGCACGAGCCGTCCGGCGTGCGGGAGCGCGGCGGCAAACGCGGCCGCGCCGCCGGCCACCACGAGTTCTTCCCGGCCGGCATCCCGCGCGAAGGCAATGGCCTCGGCCACACTGGCGACGCTCCGGGGCCGCAGCGACGCTCCGGCCGAACCGGCCGATTCCCACGGCTGCCGGGTCAGGAGCAGCGGCACGGGCGGCGGCCCGACGGCGGGATCGTCGCGGCTTTCGCGGGCGCGATGCTCGAACCACCCTCGCATTTCCTCGAACGTGCGCCGGCCGGCCAGCACCCATTTACCCCGGCAATAGCTCCGGAAATGGGCAATCTCGGCGGGCAGATGCCACGGCAGCCCGCCGGTCGAGCGGCCGATGGCTCCGTCTTCGTCGAGAGCGGCGATGAGGGTGACCCACATGAAATCAGGGCGGCCGATCCCGCCTGAGCCGTCGGCTCACGCGTCCCGGCCGGAGCCGCTTAGGGTGTGCGCCCGACGGGAGAGAGTCAATCAGGCCATCTCCTGATTGCCTAAAATCTGTTTTGGGACATTGATTCCCGTCATGCCACCTGCCATCACTTGTTATCTGAAGACGTATTGCGGCTGGAGCGAAGGCGTCCGGGCCGTGCTGCGCAAATACCACCTTGCCTACGAGGAAAAGGACATCATCAAGAATCCCGCGTTTCGTTGGGAAATGGAGCAGAAGAGCGGCCAATCGCTCAGTCCCTGCGTGGTCATCAACGACCGGATGCTGCCCGACATCAGCGGCGACGAGGTGGAGGCGTTCCTGCTCGCCAATGGGCTGGTCCAGCCCACCGAGGCCGAAACCAACGTGCCGACCGACCGCGGGTGCAGCGATGAAGAACACGAGGCGATGCAAGCCGGCCTCTTCCCGCCGGCCGGTCCGGCCAAGGTGAAGTTCATCCAGTGACGGAAAGGCCGAGGGCGTAAGCCGCCCATCAGGGTGGAGACCAAAGAAGAGGGGCGGGCGTCCCGCCTGCCCGGATCGGCTTGACCCTGACGCCGGAAACGGCAGGGTCCGGCCCATGAAAATCCACCATCGCCTCTTCGTTTGGCTCGGCATCATTTCATGCGGCGCGGGCTGCCTGGTGGCGCGGGCGGAAGAGGAAACGCCGGCGGCCAAAGTCCAAGCCGCGCTCGCCCGCCTCACCGAAGGAGAATCGCACGGCGTGGCGGTGCTGGTGGCACGCGACGGCCGGGTGCTGGGTCGTTTCACCGCCGGTTACGCGGACGTGGCGGCAAAAACGCCGGTGACCGCAGACACGAAATTCCGCATCGGCTCGGTGAGCAAACAGTTCACCGCCGCGGCCTTGGTGCGGCTGGCGGAACAAGGCAAACTCTCGCTGGATGACCCGCTGGAGAAATTCTTTCCCGGCTTCCCGCACGACGAGGATACTCCCCTGCATCGCCTCCTCACGCATACCTCGGGCCTCCGCAGTTATACGGACAAGCCGGATTTTCTGTCCAAGGTCACCGCGCCCATCACGCCCGCGGCGCTGATCGAATCGTTCAAAAACGACCCGCCGGATTTCGCGCCGGGCGAGGGGTTTCATTACAACAACTCCGCGTATTTCCTCGCGGGCGAAATCGTGGCTCAGGTCTCGGGCCGGTCGTTCGCGGATTACCTGCGCGAAACCTTCTTCGAGCCGCTGGGCATGAAGGACACCGGCATTTACGACAATGCCCATCCCCCGGCGAACATGGCCCGTGGCTACGAAATGAAAGATGGCCAGCCCGCCCCCGCGCTGGACTGGGATATGTCCTGGGCCGGCGGCGCGGGCGCGCTGTATTCCACGCTCGACGACCTGTTCCGCTGGAACGAGGCGCTCTTCGGCGGCCGCGTGGTCAACCCCGCGTCGCTCCAGGCAATGCTGACCCCGGTCAGCCTGCCGGAAGGCGTCGATGGCTTGGCGTATGGTTACGGACTGGTGATTTCCGAGTGGCGTCGGTTGCCCTCGGTCTCCCACGGTGGCGGGCTCAACGGGTGGTCGAGTTTGTTGACTTGGCTGCCCGAGTCAAAAGCCACCATCGTCGTGCTCACCAACGCGCTGCCGGCCAAACCCAGCCTCGAACCCTCGGTGGTTATGGACAAGGTGGCCTCGCTCTATCTCAACGAAGATCTCGCCAAGCTGCCGCCTCGCAAAGAGGATCCCACAGTGGACGCCAAAACCTACGCTGACTTCGCCGGACGCTACGATTACCAAAACGCGGTTCTGACCACCACCGTGGAGGACGGCCGTCTCTTCGCGCAACTGACCGGCCAGCCGAAATACGAAATCTTCCCGGAAGCGCCGGACGTGTTTTTCTGGAAAGTGGTGGAGGCCAAAGTCACCTTCATCCGCAATGACCAGAGCCAAGTCATCGCCGCGCGGCACACGCAGGGAGGCAACACCTTCACCGCTCCGCGCTTGAAGGAAAGCGACGGCCCGAAACTCACCGACGCCGAACTCGACGCCATCCTCGGCGATTACCAATACGGCCCCGGCGCGGTGCTCGCGGTGACGCGCGATGGCTCCCAGGTCTATGCCCAGCTCACCGGCCAACCGCGTTTCCCCATCCATTCCAAATCCGCCACCGAATACGAATGGCGCGTCGTGCCCGCCACGGTGCGCTTCGTCAAAGACAACGCCGGCCAGGTCACCAAAGCCATTCACCAACAAAATGGCGCGACCATTGATGCGCCGAAAGTGAAGTGAGCC
>CAZQUC010000192.1:0-8179 GCA_964596095.1 uncultured Enterobacteriaceae bacterium | reverse complement strand
AGGTGCGGTATCTGAAGCATAGCGCTGGCCCCGCCGGGTCGTCATATCCGCGGTGGGAGGGACGCCCCCGCTACGAGGCCTCACATCAAATCCACCAGCCCGCCGAAGTGGGGATCGAAGAGGCGGCGGTAGAGGCGGGTGGCGGAGGCGTCGGTGAGCGAGGAGAGGAAATCGCAGAGGCGGCGGTAGCGGGCGCTTTCGTCGGGCGCGGTGAGCAGGCCCGCTTCCATCTCGGCGGGCAGCAGGTGGAGCGGACGGGCGGCGGCGAGGTAGTTGTCGGCCAAGGCGTCGAAGAGCCGTTGCAGGACGTCGTCGGCTTTGAAATCGAGCTGCTGCAAGGACGGCGCGCGGAAGACCAGTTCGAGCGCGAGCTTTTTGTAAAGCCGCGATTCGGTCCGCCGCTCCGGCGCGATCACGAGATCGAAGGCGTGGCGTGTGCTGCGGTCGCTGAGGAAATTTTGCCGCGGCTCCAGCGTGCAGGCGGCGATGAAGTCACCGATTTTCCGGTTCAGGTCCGGCTCCACGGTGCCGCCGCGGATGGAGGTTTCCAATTGCCGCAGATAGTCTTTTTCCAGATCGGAGAGCGCGGGTTGCTGGTCCTGCCAGCGTTGGAGGCGGTCGATGGTGATGAAGCCGGCCATGATGCCGTCGGCGATGTCGTTGAGCGAATACGCCGTGTCGTCGGCCCAATCCATGATCTGGCACTCAATGGCGCGCAATGCATCGCGCGCGGAGCCGGGGGGAGCCGTATCCGGGAAAGGCTGGCCATCGTGGACGAAATCGAGATACCGCGTCTGCTCGTCATAGAGGTAATGATGCGCGGCGTCGGGCGTTTCCACGCGGAGGGTTTTGTATTTGAGCACGGCGTCGAGCAGGGCGCGGCTGGGGTTCAGCCCGCGCGTGCCGTGGCCGAAGATGGTTTCAGTGAGCAGGCGCAGGGTTTGCGCGTTGCCCTCGAACCCGCCGTGCGCCGCCATCAGCCGGTGCAGGCTGCGCTCGCCGGCGTGGCCGAAGGGCGGATGCCCGAGATCGTGCGCGAGGCAGGCGGCTTCGACCAAATCGGGATCGATGAAGAAATCCTCCGCCAGGTGAGGCGAGCGCCACCGCAGCCAGGCGCAAAGCGAGCGACCGATTTGCGACACTTCCAGCGAATGGGTCAGGCGCGTGCGGTAGAAATCGTATTCCCCGGTCAGGAAGACCTGCGTTTTCCCCTGCAAGCGCCGGAAGGCCGAGGTGTGCAGGATGCGGTCGCGGTGGATTTGCGAGGGCGTGCGGTATTCATCGGCCCGCGCGGGCTTGGGCCGCCAGAGAGCGAGATCGAATTCGTTGTAAAAACGGTTGGGCGACAAGGTGAAGTGGGAAATTGGAGCGCTGAAAACGGAATGCTGAAAACTGAAAACTTTCCTATCACTTGGCATGGGTCGCGCTGGCGTCGGCTTCTTCGCGCGGTTTCTTGGCGTGTTTCAATTCGGCGAAGACCAGCCGGCCGGCGGCGGTTTGCAGCGCGCTGCTGATGACGACCGGCACGGTGTGGCCGAGCCAGGCGCGGGCGTGGTTGACCACCAGCATGGTGCCGTCCGGCAGATACCCGACCGCCTGGTGCGCGTCCTTCCCTTCCTTGATGAGCGTCAGCTCCACTTCGTCGCCGGGAATGACGGGCGGGCGCATGGCCTTGGCGAGCGCGTTGAGATTGAGCACGGTCACGCCTTGCAGCGAGGAGACGCGGCCGAGGTTGGAGTCGTTGGTCAACAGGCCGGCGCCGAGCGCGCGGGCGAGGCGGGCGAGGCGGATGTCCACCGGTTGCTCCGACGGCGTGTTGTCCTCGTGAATTTTCACCTCCACCTGCACATTGAGGCGCAGCGCCTCCAGGCAATCGAGTCCGCGTCGGCCGCGTTCACGGCGTTGCGGGTCGTGGGAATCGGCCAGCAGGTGCAGCTCGTCCAGCACGAAGCGGGGCACGATGAGCAAGGAGCGGATGAACCCGGTTTCACACAGCCCGGGCAGACGGCCGTCGATGAGGATGTTGGTATCGACGATCAATTGCTGCTCCTCCACGCCATCCTGCCGGAAACGGACATAAGGAATGAGGAGGGCGAATTCCTCGCGATTGGCCCGCAGCGCGAGCGCGACCCCGAGGAAGCCGAACACGCAATAGACGATGATCTCGAACCGCTGCTTGCGCATGGCGGGATCGATATCTTCCGATTGGAAAATCGGCAACTCGCTGAGACTGAGTCGCGTGATGAGCCACGCGCACAGCAGCCCGATGAGCAATCCCACGGTGCCGGAAGAAAACGCGCCGAGCGTGAAGCGGATCAGCAGCACCTCGATCCCCACCACGATCAACCCCGCCACGCCGCCCACCAGCGCGCCGGTGACAAACGGCGCGTCATACGCCGGCGCCAGCGCCGCGCCGAGCAGGCAGGCGAAGACGACAAAACCGGCGCGGGCCAGCCGCAGGGTGGAAGAGGGATTCATGCGCCCGCACCTTCCACCACAAACCGCCCGATAGGCAACCGCCAAGAACGTCTGCCCCCAGATTTCGGATTTCGGATCCGGCATCGGGGCTGAAAAATGAATGCCGGAAACTGAAAATTCCGGCTCACTCCGGCGCCAGCAACCGTCCCGGCAGCGACAGCACGCGGGGCTTCCATCCGGGGTGGTCGGTCGTGCCCTTGGCTTCGTATTCCAGCAGCTTGCTGACGGGGAAGAGCAGCACCCCGGTCGGGCCGCGGGTGTTGACGCGGACCTGCATGTCGAGGCGTTTGGTGTCGAGTTCCACCGTGCCTTCGCCCTTGATGATAAAGGCTCCGGTCAAGGCCTCGAAATCGCGGGTGACGAATTTGTGATCGCTGATGCGGAAGGTAGCGGTGGCTTCGCGCGCCTTGCTGTAGCCGGTCTTCGTGCCGGGCAGCATCGCGTCGATGAGCGGGGAGAGCGGGCCGAGGATGGGCAGGGCGAAGATGTCGCCATCCTGCAACGACAATTCCCCGGAGCCCTTGGGCGGTGTGCGGTCGTCGAAGCGGCCGGTCAATTGCAGGCGGCCTGCGAGTTTGCCCGCGGTTTCCGTGCCGGGCGAGTAAAGCGTGGCGAGTCCGCCGAAGGAAACGTCTTCGGCCCGCAGCGACAGCGCGAAATCCCGCGTCGTGGCGAGGCGGCCGACCTCGAGGCCGAGCTTGAGCGAGCCGCCGAGCAAGCGCGCCGAGGCGTCGGTCACGTCGAGGCGGTCCTCCCGGCAATGGGCGGTGAACGCGAGTTCCTGCAACGGGAGCTTTTTGCCGCCCAGCGGGTATTCGACCAGGCCGGGGCATTTCACGGCCAGCGACCAGCGCGAGCGGTCGGCGCCGCGCCGGGGATTGACCTCGAACAGGCCGAGGAAGCGCGCCTCGGCGTCGGTGATGGCGGTGAAGGCGGCATGACGCGCGCCGCCCCGGATCTTGCCGGTGATCTCGGACTGGATGGAGGGAAATGACGCTCCGGGACGCCGCGGCCGGAATTCCACCGCGACCCGCTGCAACTCGACCGGCAGGCGCGCGCCATCGAAGACGTGCTCCGCCTTGGCCGGACCGGTGAGAAAAAGCTGCCACGAGTCGCGGGCATGATCCCCGGCCTCCAGCGAGAAGCCGGTGATGAACCGCCCATCCATCGGCTCCTCCAGCGTCGTGTCCTGCCACGACGTGTTGGCCAGCAGTTTGCCGCGGGCGTCGATGCGGGTATCCACGCCGCGGCCGGTGACACGCCCCGCGCCGTCGCGCACGGGCAGGGTGCGCCCCATCAGTTCTTTGCGCGAGACCTGGGTCAGCCCGTTCACGGTGAAGTCGATGGTGAAATCATTCGGCACCGCATCCACCAGCCCGACACGGCCGTTCATCTCCACCACCGGCGGCTCTTGGAATTTGATCTCCTGAAGCTCCGAGGCCAGCTTGGGGTTGATCCAGCGCAGCACCGGCACGGGATGGACGGAGGAGCGCAACGTGTCGATCCGCGCCGCCTTCGCCGCTTCATCCACACTGAGGCGCGCGACGCTGACCTCGCCTTCGGGCCGCGCGAGCTTGAGATCGGTCAACTCGGCCTTCCCGGGCGTGCGCTGGAGCACGGTGGAGAAGCGCCGCACCGGCTCGTTGTCCAGCCGGAACTGCCGCGCGTCCAGGGTCACGTCGTGCCGCCAGCTTTCGGGATCCTCCATCCGCCCCTCGCCGGCGGCATCGACCTCCACCGTGGAGGCGTTGTCGAAGTCGAAGCGGCCGAGGAATTCCCGCAACTCGTCCGTGGTGATGAAAGGCTTGAGCGCCTCGGGATTCATCGTCATCTGCGCCTGGTAGCGCCACACGTCGTCGAGCCGCATGGCCTGCCCCTCCAGCGTGCCGGATTCATGGGCGAGCTTGACGTTGCGGAAATTCACATCGCGCTCGCGCAGGAAAAAGTCGCCGTGCAGGGATTTGAAAATGGCGCCGCGCGTGGCGAAGCGGCCGCTGGACAGCGAGCCGAGGAGCCGCAGCGAGCCGGTGCCCTCGCTGCCGGCCTCCGGCAGCTTCCACGAGCCCTCGCCGGTGATGGTCAACGATCCCGGCTCATAAAGGACGAATTCGTTCAGGACCGACAACGGGCGGATCGCCCCCACGAGCGCGGGCAGATTGGCGGTGGAGCTGAATTCGAACGGCAGATCCCGCCGACCCCGTTCATAGCGTCCCTGCCCGTGCAGCACGCCCGCGGCGTCGCGCAGCCGCAGTTCCCGCAGCAACAGATCGCCCCGGATCAGTTCCAGCGTCGCCGCCACATCGGCGATGGCGTATTCGCCGTAGCTGAAATTCTCCCCTTTGAGCCGGGCCAGCACATGCAGGTCCTCGGGGCGGTCCAGATCCCCCTCCATGCGCAGATGGAGATGCGGCGCGCGCAGGCCGGGCCGGTAATTGAGCTGGCCCAGTTGCTCGAAGACCAGTTGCAGAAAGCCGCGGCGTTCCTTGAGAAAATCGAGCGCTTCCTTCTTTTCCTTCGGCCCGCGGTCCTTGTCCCGGCGGAGCTTCGAGGGCCGCAGCAGCGAGCCTTCCAGCGTCACCCGGATGCCGGAGATCATGCCCTCGGCGTGGCGGATTTCGAACCGGTCGCCCGAGGCGCGCACCCGCGCGTCCACGCCGGTGAGGTCGATGGTGTCGGTGTGCGGGTTTTCGGGATCGACCGGCAGCGACACCGTGGCGTCGCGCAAGTCGATGTTGTTGATGAACTGCTGCTTTTGCCACAGGCGCGAGGGGTCCACCTCCAGGCGCAATTCATCGAAGGCGCCCAGCAGCAATTGCTTGTCCGGCCCGCCGTAGAGGCGGAATTTCCGCGCCACCAATCCGCCGCTCAACGGCGCCAGGCTCAGCCGCCCGATCTCCGCGCGCAGGTCCTCCTTGTGCAATTCCTCGTCGATCTTCTGCCGCAGCCAGTCGTCCAGCTTTCCGGACGCGGCGCGATACGCCACCGTCCCGCCGCCCGCCAGCGCGGCCAGCAGCACGAAGGGGGTCAAGTGTCGCAACCACAACATGGTCATCCCGGTTTACGCGCCGTTTCCCGCCAAGGGCGCGCCATTTGTTCCGCGGGGATTCCGCGGAGTGAGGGTTACTCCAACGGCGTCTCCTCCGCCAGCTTCCGGGCCACGATTTTTTTGTTGTAAAGAAAATCCTCGTGGGTCTTCCAATAAGCGGGATGGGAGCGCTCTCCCACCCGGCGGTGGGCCTCGGCGGCCAGCGGCATGTCATCGACGGAAAACGCGAAGGAGATGGCTTGATTGGCGAGTGCGAGCGAGCCGGGATGTTCGTCGAGCAGCTCCAGCCATCCTTGATGATAGAGCTTCTTGTCGAAGCCCGGCACGTCGAGGACTTCCTTGCGCTCGAACTTCCAAGCCTCGTTCACCGCCAGCGTGTAAAACTTCGCCCCGTCCTTCGCCGCCAGATCGAGCGCGAAGCGGTTCCACTGGCCCTGCTTGCCGCCCCAACGGGGCAGCAGGGTGAAGATGATGGCGTCCAGCGTCTGACGGTATCCGGGGAAGGTCTTCCAGCCTTCATTGAAGAGTTCGATCATTTCCCTCTGCGGTGTTCCATCCGCGCGGGAAATGGTGAGGATTTGCTTATACCAGGCGGGGGAGGTGCGGGGGCATTTTTCCAGCACGGCCTTCGCCTCGGCGAGGCATCGCTCAAAGACCGGCCACGCCTCGATTTTCACGGTGTGCGCGAACCCGCTCCCGCGAGCCTGCCAGCCCAAGCGCACCAGCCGCTCCGCTTCCGCGAGTTGTGCGAAGATCGAATCGGGCGCCGCCTTCCGCCACGCGGCCAGCTTTTCGCGCCGCCTTTCCCACGAGGCTTCCTCTTTGACCGGTCCCTCCGCGCCGCTCACGCTCCTGATGAACCAGTATAAAGCCCACTCTCCATTGGGAAAGCGCAGCGGAAGCTCCTGAATGCGCCGCCCGAAATATTCAAGCCCTTCGTAGTCGCCGTTGGTGAGCAGCGTGCGGGCGCATTCCTCCACCGCATGGCGCATCTGCGGATGATCCAGCGCATCCTCCTGGGTTGGAAACGGTGATTCCTTCAAAGACCGGCCGCGCACCGCGTCGGTGAGGATGGCGATGTAGGTTTCCTTTTTGGCCAGTTGCCCCGGCTTGTAAAACCACCCTTTGACATTCCAGGCCTGCACGAAGGGATAGTCGGTCCAGACCTCCTTCAATGTGGCCAGGTGGGGCTCCCGCTGCTTCAGCCCCCCATACGCCCGGGCCTGCACGTATTTGATCGTTCCGGCGACGTTGGCCTTGTGGGGGACGTTTTCGTTCCCTTTCTTCATGAAACCGCGCATGGCCGCCGCTTCCTCCTTCGCCTCTTTCTCAAAATCCGGCAGCGTGCTTTCCGCGAAGCGAATGACCTCCTCGTATTGGCCCGCGTCCAACAACGTCCAGCACCGGCTGAGGGCCTTGGAAAGGCGCTGGTCTTCTTCGCTCGCGGCCGGCGGCGGGGCCGGTTCGGCTTCCGCGGCCGGCGCGGCTTCCTGAGCCCACGCCGCGGGACCGGACGACCAGACCAGTGCCGCGCCCAGCAGGAAGAAAAGATGCTTCGGTGTCATCCCGGCAACTCTACCCGCGCGCCCTTCCCCCGACAAGGAAGATCCGGCCGCCAAGACGTCAAAAGGCGACAGCGCGTCATGACTCGCGCCGCACGGAAAGCGTGCGGCGCCGTCGCTTGCCAAAGAGGTCTGGATCTGGAGCGCGGGGCTCCTCTGGTTTTTTGCCTGGAATCCTGAGGGCTACCGCGAGGTCGAGCGCTCGTCTCTGGTTTCCGCCCTGCGGCGTGAAGGGATCGACGAACTGGCCACCGCATCGAGCCGGAACCGCCTCACGGCCAGCCTGCGTGCGAAACTGGAGTCGTAAACGGCGGGAGTTTTCCAGGATAGGCTGCCCGCTTTGATCAACACATCGCCGATTTACCGGAGGCGGCCTCTGATGCAAAAGAAGGGCATTTCTTCTCAATCATCGGCCTCTCTCCCAAGCCCCTGCTCACCGCGCTGGCGGGGTGAGGGTGCGCTTGCGAAGGCCGGATCACGAGACCCACGGCTCCGGTGGGCTTGTCTTGACAGGTTCGGCCCCGGTCATAGGCTGCGTCATACCATGAAAGCGGTGACCATCAAAATCCCCGAAGATCTGGAAAAGAAACTGCGGCAGCTTTCCAGACGGCGAACCCAGACTTTTTCCGCCGTGGCCCGGCAGGCGTTGCAAAAGGAAGTGGAGGCCGACGCCCCCGATTTCGCGTCCTTGGCCGCTCCCTATTGCGGCATGTTCCACGGCCCGCGCGATCTGTCATCCCGTGAAGGATTCGGAAATCAAGAGCCTCGTTGACGCCGGCCCGCTGATCGGCTGGCTCAACGCGGGCGACCAATGGCACGCGTGGAGTGTCGCGATGCTGCGCTCCCGCCACGGCCCGTTGCATACCACGGAAGTCGTGCTGGGCGAGGCCTGCTGGAATCTGGGAGGGAATACGCAACCGGTTCACGCCTTGCTTTCGCTGGTGCGCTCCGGCGCGCTCCGCCTGCTCCCCCTCTGGCCGGAACATCTGCTCCGCACGCAGGAGTTGATGGTGAAATTCCCCTCCATGGACGTGGGCGACGCCTCGCTGGTGGTGCTTTCCGAGTTATATCCCAAGGCCAAAATCATCACCAC
>CAZQUC010000191.1:0-8215 GCA_964596095.1 uncultured Enterobacteriaceae bacterium | reverse complement strand
CCGCCACCATCCGCCGCCTTTCCTTCGGCTGGGCCGTCATCGCGGGGAAAAACGACATGCCCGCCCACGCGCATCGTCTTGCGGGATTGCGGCGCGGCTTGGACGCGCACCTCCATCTCATTCCGCTCTCAACCCACCACGGCGTATGATGGAGAGGCTGCCACTCTGCCGACGGTGGACCGGTTCCAAGCCATCCCCCAAGCCGCCGGTTTCCCCTGCCCGCCGCCGCCAGCGCTGCGACATCGACGTCGCCGCCGGCAGCGGCGGACAAATGGCGCACGGCGCGGCGGCGGAGAGCGCGAGGGGCTGACCGTTCTTTTTCGAACCGGCGAGCCCTCGCGCTCCGGAGGGCCGCGGCTCACAGTTTCCGCACGCGGAAATAGCACTGGCTGCCATCGGGCAACGGACCGCCGGGCGCCACCAGCGTGCCGACATTGAGCGGCGCGATGCTGGTCGTGCCGGCGGCACCGGCGATACCAGCATGGCTGGGCACGACGGTCCACCGCGTGGGCGCGGCGGGTTCGCCGGCCGGTTGGAAGCCGGTGGTGTATTCCAGCGCGTAGCTCGCGCCGGCCTCCGAGGTGAAGGTGAGGTTCAGCGTGGTGGTGGCCGCGTCGTAGGCGAAGCTGGTGATGTCCAGTCCCGCGGCCGGACCGACGGCGGTGACGGAGACGGTGGAGAGCCGGCGCAGCGCGGTGCCCGTATTCGCCACGTCCAACACCAGCAGCCAGTCTCCCGCCGGCAGTGTCAGGTCGCCGAAGCGGCCGTGGGTGGATTCGGAGCCGACTTGGTTCGTGCCGGTGATCTGCTGCGCCGGGGCCGTGGAGCCGGGGATGGTCGAGATCCCGAAGGTGCCGTTGGTATCGCGGGCGCTCCAATAGAGGGCCACATCATCGCCGCCGCCGCCTTCCCAAGTCAACAGGCGGAAGGAAACCCACTCGCCGTCATCATACTTGGGAGCGCTCACGTCCAGCAGCGCCACGTTGCCGCCGCCGTTGGCGGTGGAGCCCACATTGGTCCAGGCCCCGTCGTTGATGAGCACCTGGCCGTCGATTTCCAGGTAGCAAAAATCATCCACGCCGTCCTTGAAGAGCACGAGATTGTCCCCGCCCGTCACGGGTAGAACCGTGCGTTCGGCTTTGCCGGGGATGAAGATTTCGCCGGTCAGATTGACGCCGTAATTGCCGTAGCCGTTGTTGGCATCCTCTTCCAGAGTGGCCCCGGCGTCTTCGAAGACATCGCCGCCCGCGCCGTTGGAGGGATACCCCACGCCGCCGCCGGGGTGGGACCAATAGACATTCGGCAGCACGACCTCTCCGGCATAGCCGGTCTGGTTCTGCACCTTGGCATCCAAAGCCGGGAAGTTGCCGTCGTTGCCACTGAGGAAGATCTCGGCGCGCAACCCCGGTTCGGTGGCCCCTTCGTCGTTCTGGTGGCGGAAATCCGCCGCCGGCACGAGATCTTCGGGCAGCATCGCGGTGGCGTCCTTGCGGC
This sequence comes from uncultured Enterobacteriaceae bacterium, assembly GCA_964596095.1. Taxonomy (GTDB): domain Bacteria; phylum Verrucomicrobiota; class Verrucomicrobiia; order Verrucomicrobiales; family V1-33; genus CAJBME01. The sequence goes on along the minus strand of CAZQUC010000191.1, from coordinate 6,721 downwards.
TGTTTTCCACGCCCGGCGCGGGCACGAGATTGCCGAAGGTGCCCGGCACGATTTCCTGCGTGAAGACGCCCTCCTCGTCGAGCGCGCTCCAATACAAGGCCATGTTGTCACCGCCGCCGCCTTCCCACATGATCATGCGGAAGCTGACCCATTCGCCGTCGTTGAATTTGGGATCGCTGACATCCAGCACCGCCACATTGCCGCCGCCGTTGCTGTTGCCGGAAGAGGTCACGTCCGTCCAGTCGTTGTCATTGATGAGCGCGCGACCGTCGATTTCCAGGTAGCAGAAATCGTCGTTGCCGTCCTTGAAGACGATGAACTCGCCGGGGAGGTTGGGCTGCACGCGGGCGGCGTCGCCGGGGATGAAGATTTCCCCCGTCACCTCCACGCCGTAGTCGCTCTGGTCGCCCAGGAAGGCGCCGGCGTCCGCATGGGCGTCGGCGAAGAGATTGTTGCCCTCCTCGCCTTGGGGATAATTGTTGGCGCTCCAAAACACCCGGGAGATGACCGTGGACGCTTTGTTGGCGGCAGGCGAGTTGGTGATCAGGGCCAGGTTCGCCGCCAGGCTGCCGGCGTTGGCCGCTCCGATATAAATGTCCGCTTTCAGGCCCGGCGCCGAGCCTTCGCCGCCCTGGCGGAAATTTTCGGCGGGCACCAGTTGCGCTTCACTCATGGCCGTCGGATTCCGGCGGGAGCCGGCCAGGCCGTAACTCGGCGTGAATGACGAGAGCGGATAAACCGAGAGGGTCCATCCGACTGCCTCACCCGTGGCCGCCTCCCCTTCACTGACATAGGCGGAGCCGAGCACATGGCCTGTGGCCGCCTCCCCTTCCAGCGTGCCTGCCACCTGCCACGTCGTGGTCCCGGACGCCTCGCCGAATTTGCCGATGTCGAATTCCCCCTGGTAGGCCCAGTTGTCGAAGGTGGCGGTGTTGATGTCGTTCTCGTCGGGAGAAATCGTTTGCGGATGCGACTGGTGGGCGAGTCCGACGATCACCTCGGCCTCGCCTTGCAATGCCTCCACGGCCTCCGCCACATCGGTGGACCAATGGTTGATCCACCGGCCGGGCACGCCGCCGCCGAGATCCATGGCGTATCCGCCATACCAGAAATCGCCCTCGCGTCCGATGGAGAGAAACCACGGCACGATGGTGATATCCCCCGTCGCCAGCGGACGGTCATTGGTGTCGCTGTTGTAGGTGAAGTCGTTGGCATTGGGATCGATGCCGGCATCGGTGGCGCGGTAGGTGGCGGAGCCGGCCGACGGACGGCGGTTGATGACGAACTGGCCGTTGGATTTCCGGTGCGGCATCCAATAGGCGTCATTGGCGGAAAGCTCCCCCTCGGACTGCGTGGCCCGGGCCATGATCCCGCTGCGTCCCCATTCGGGAGCCGGCGTGGTGGTGCTGAGGTGACGCACCGAAGCCGTGAAGTCGCCGGTGGTGGTGTGGGTGCCGGTGTCATTCCACAAGAACGCGCCCTGGTCTGAGGCGCTCCAATAATCCTGACCTCCCGCGGTGATGGAGATGGTTCCGGCCTGAATGGTATAGGAAGCTTCCGGCGTGGTCCCCACGGCATTGCCCCAGAGTTCCAGGGTATTGAATTGGCCGTGGGCGGGACAGTGGCAAATGACGGTGAGCAGCAGCCCCCCGGCGAGGGGGCTGAAACGGTGGGTTTTCATGATTTCGGGGTATGTATCGGGGCGGGTCAGGCGGGCCTTTCCCCCATCATCGGACGTCGATGATGAGCCGGCTCTGGAAGGCGCTCCGGTTCTCCAGTGCGGCCCGGGGAGTTCTTCATTAAAGCAGGAAGGCCGGTTTTCCGCCAGCTTTTTCGCCGGACGGCGGGTCCGCCGGCCTGACTTTTCGCGAAGAAAAGATTGACACCCCGCCCGCGCCGCTGGTTTATTGGCGGACCTTTCGTGAAATAACCGTCATGTCCGAGAACGCACCGCCTTCACCCGTGCCGCCGCCTCCGCCCGGAGGCAAGTCACCGACCACTCCTTTGAAAAAGGAGACCGTCCGCATTACCCTGCGTGCCAAGCCCGGCGAAGGCCTGCCGGCCGAAGGAGTCGCGCCCATCTCCCCCACGGCGCCCTTGCGTCCTCCGGCTCCTCTGCCACCAGGCGTGACCCGCCCCGCCGCGCCCCCGCCGCCCGTTGGAGGCGTAGGCAGCCGCACTATCCCGCTGACTCCGCCCGGCCCGCGGCCCGTGGCTCCCGCCGCTGGTCCATCGGCCCCCGCCCGCCCGGCCGCCACCGCGCCATTGGGAGGAGGAGGCGCCGCTCCGGCCCAACAGCTTTCTCCGCAGCCTACCATCCGCCTGCAAGCCCAGCGCCCCGCTCCGGCGGCCGCAGCCGCGGTCTCCAGCGCGCCGCACAAACCGGCCGCGTTCGACGACGAAGAAGCGGAAACCGACGACAAAGGCCTCAACCTGCTGGCCGGCATCGCGGTCGGTCTCGCTGCGATTTTCCTGCTCATCTCCGTGTTCGGGTATGACAAGAACCCGCTCGGCGTGGCGGAGGATCCCACCAATCCGGGTTGGAAACTGCCCCGGCCGGCGCTCAAACCCGCGGAAGAAGACTTTGCCCGGCAAACCGCCGACGGCTGGCAATCCGCCTGGAAAATCGAAGAGATCCCCACGGATCCGATCAACTGAGCGGCGCTCGCAAGCCGAGCGCGATCATCCTCCCGTTTAACCGAGAGACGTTCCCATTCCGGCAATCGGGTGGGAAACAAAGAGGTAGCCATGGCGTTGCTCTTCCGATGGCTCAAAGGGGTGATTGGATGCGGGCTGGCCGTCGGGTTGAGTTCCTGCCAGATCAAAGAGGCCGAGTTGGATCGGGGCCAGAACGCCCTCAAGCCCCGCAGCCTGCAACCGTGGCGAGGCCGCGCCATCCACGGGATGCCGGCCGAAAGATACGCGCTGGCCGCGTTGGCGCGGGTGCTGCCGCGGAATCTCCGCGTGAAGATCCGTGAGGTCAGCCGGGCGGCGGATTCCGCCATCTATGAGGTGCGGTTTCAGATGGAAGCCCCTTCCCAGCCAGGGATGGCCGGCAGCGCTTTCCCCGTGAGTCCGGACGGCTATTTTCTGACCGCGGCCCATGTTTGCGAGAGCGGCCCCATCAACGTCATGTTCAGTGATGAGAAAAAGCGCCTGGTGGTCCGCCCGGCGCGCGTTGTGTGGCTGGGGGATTACTCCGCCGGCGGCCCCGATCTCGCGCTGTTGCACGCGCCCCTGCGCCCGATCTTGATGGCGCCGCTGGCCGCATGGGACGATCCCAGCACGTTTCGCCGCCAGCCGGTGCTCGCCAGTGGATGGGGAGCCCGAGCGCCTGAGAGTATGGGCAAGGGAGTGGCGGGCGGGCGCTTGTTGAAGGCGTGGCCTCCGCGGACTGACAGCTCCGGCGCCCGGTGGAAGGATCTTCGCCACACCACGCCGTTCGCCTCGGGCGACAGCGGTGGACCGCTGCTTAATGCGCGTGGCGAAGCGCTCGGCGTCAATGCGAGCATGATGACTTTCGGGATTGTGGAAGTGTTTGGAAAAAAATTCACCCCCGGGACCTATTCGGAATCCGTCAGCCCCGACCCGGCCTGGATTGCGTCGCTTATCGCGCAAGACCGTGCGCGTCGTCGTCGCCCATGAAACCGCCGCCACAGAGCGGCCAACGCCGCCGCGTCCGGCAAGGGGTGGCAGCCATGCTGGGCGCGCTTCTCTCGCTCGGCGCGACCGCCTGCCAGACGGTCGCCGGCGACGACGCCCTCGCGGCGCGCGGCCGGATTCTCAACGCGCGGAAAGCCGCCAGCCTGGAGCCGTGGAAGCATCGCGTCATCCAACACCGGCCGGCCACGCGCTATGCCGGCGAGGCCGCCGTGTGGCTCCTGCCCGCTGCGGCCCGCTCCGCCTTGCGGGAAGGGCGGGTGGCCGGTGGCGGCACCGCCGTGGCGCTGACCCCCGACGGCTACTATCTCACCGCCGCGCATAACATCGGGAAAGCGCCCCTCCTGCTCGCCCGCCCCGGCCGCGATGGCTGGCAAACAGGCTCCGTGCGCGTGGTGTGGACCGGCCGCTCGATGCAAAACGGCCCGGACCTGGCCCTGCTGAAATCTCCTCTGCCGCCCGCGCGAGGCACGACGCCGGCGCACTGGGCCGACCTCGCCGCCGCATGCTCGCGGCCGGTGCTCGCCGCTGGCTGGGGCACCCAACCGCGCGGCGCCACCGCGCCAGCCCCGGCCGCCGGCCACCTGCGCGACGTCCTGGACCGTCCATCAGGCCCATTTCGTCCATCCAGTCCTTCCCCCTCTTGGCGTCTCTTCACCCACACCGCGCCGCTGGCCCGCGGCGACAGCGGCGCGCCACTCTTCAATGAACGCGGCGAACTGCTCGGCCTGCACACCGGCGGCGAATTCGACCGCGTGACGCGCGCCTTCGGCCGGGAATTTCTCCACGACTGGATTTCCACCGCCGTCGCCCCCGATCCCGCATGGCTCCAATCGCTCATCGACGTGGATCGCGCCCGACCCTGACTAACCGGCCGGTAGCGGTTGCACGAGGCGAAACTGCGCCTGGTAGGCCCGCGGCGTCATGCCCGTCTGCTGGCGGAATTGCACGCCGAGCGCGGTCTGGTCGGTGAAGCCGGATTTTTCCGCCACTTCGGAAATGCGGTGGTCGCCGTGTTGCAACAACTCGCAGGCCGCTTGCAGCCGCACCTTGAGCACGAAAGCCAGCGGGCTGATGCCGAAGGTTTCGATGAATTTGCGGTGCAGTTGCCGCTCGGACAAATGCGTATGCTCGGCGAGTTGCGAGACGGTGATCTTTTGCCGGAAGTTCTCGCGGATCCACGTCACCGCGCGGTCGATGGCGAGATATGGCTGGAGCACGGTTTTGGCCTCGGCGTAACTTTGCGAGGTGCCCATCACGCCCATGATTTTCCCCTTGCGATCGAAGACCGGCAGTTTGTGGGTGATATACCAGTCCGGGATGCCCTGGGCGTTGAAAAACAACTCGGCGATGTTGAGCTTGGGCCGGCCCGTGCTCATGACCTCCGCGTCGTCCTTGCGGAAATGGTCGGCCAGGCGCGGCGGCATCAGCGCGTAATCATCCAACCCGACGAGTTCCTCCTCGCTGCTGAATCCGAACCGGCGGTAGAAGTGCGGATTGGCGGCCATCAGCCGCGAGTGCCGGTCCTTGGCGAAGAACGTCACCCCCGGCATGAGCGCGAACAACCGGTGGTAACTGCTTTCCGACGCCAGCGCGTCGAAATAAGCCCGACGCGCGCGGGTCGATGCGGAAACGGGACTAGAAGCCGGAGCGGGCATGGCACTGGAGCGGAAGCAAGGCTTCCATCATGCACCCGGCCGCCGCCTTCCGCCAGCGGAGAAGCGCCGGCGCTCAGGCGCGGCCCAGGTATTTGCCGGTGCGGGAGTCGATGCGCAGCACGTCACCGACCTTGATGAACAACGGCGCCTGCACGATTTTGCCGGTGACGAGGGTGACGGCCTTGTTGGCGTTGTTAGCGCTGTCGCCGCGCAATCCTTCGGGCGCTTCTTTGACCTCGATATCGACGCTGGAGGGCAGATCCAGGCTCACGGGGTTGCCCTCGATGAAGAGGACCTCCACGCCCAGGTTCTCGGTAAGCAGGTCCTTCACCTCATCCACCAGCGAGGACGGCAGGGTGATCGTCTCATACGTCTCCGGGTTCATGAAATGATACCCCGTGTTGTCGCTGTAGCTGAACTCCAGCTTCTGGCGGTCCACCTCGATGACATCGACCTTCTCACTGGCCTGGAAGCGGAAATCCTTGCTCTTGCCCGAGGCGAAGGAGCGCATGATGACCTGCACGAAGCCGTTGAGGTTGCCCGGCGTGCGATGCTCGAGTTCAAGGATGAGGCCGATTTCGCCCTTGACCTTGATGGCTTGGCCGCGGCGGAGATTGGTGGATGGAACAGTCGCCATGGGTGATGATGGGATGAATTACAAAAAGTGGGAAAATAGGGGAAAGGGGGCGGACTTTAGCGGATCGATCCCCTCGCGCAACTGCCTGTTTCAATGACCCATCGGCGTCCCACATGGCAATGTAAAAAGACGGCGTCCGGTTTCCCGCCCGCTCCTTGTCAGAAGGAAGATTCCGCGGTTAAAGTCCGTCATGGCGTTCGCGTTGGTGAGGTTTTTGTTGCTGTGCTTCGTGCTGCTGGCGGTGGCCTGGGTGCTGGCGGCCTTGTTTTCCAAGGCGCCACCGCCAGCGCGTGCCCCCGGGGCGGCCGGCACGGCTGCGGAGGGAACATTCCTACAAAAGGCGGCCCTGCCGTATGCCCTGCGCCACGCGGGCGGGTTCGCCGCCATCGCCGGCCTAGCCTATGCGCTGGGGTATGTGCTGGAGCAGGATTGGCCGAAAGCCGCGGTCTTCGGCGCGCTGGGCACGGTCTTCGCCGGCGTCGCCGCCTGGATCACCCGCCGCCGGCCGTGGATGGCCCTGACCGACGACTCCCTGGTCTGGAAACCACCGGGCGGGCAGCCGCCGCTGGAGCTGCCCTGGCGCGACATCGAAGAGATTGCGCTGACGTGGAATCATTGGCTCACCGGCGGCGTGATCATCCGTCGCCGCCGCACGAGCCCGTCTGGTCTGCGGCTGAAGGCGGGAGCGTTGGGACTGCCCGCACGCGAATTGGCGACCCGGCTGCGGGCTCGTCACACGGCGGCAAGACGGAGCCGGTCATGAACC
>CAZQUC010000190.1:0-8215 GCA_964596095.1 uncultured Enterobacteriaceae bacterium | reverse complement strand
GCGGCGGCGAAGAGCGCGGGGATGAAGCGGTGCATACCGTTGAAGGGCACGAGCGCCTTCCGGCACGAACGCTTCATGACCTTGAGCGTGCAGCCGGTGTCGCGCACGCCGTCGCGGGTGAAGTGCTGGCGGATGCGGTTGGCGAGGCGGCTCTGGAGGCGCTTCGACCACGTGTCCTGCCGGTTGGCACGCCAGCCGCAGGCAAGGTCGGCCCCGGTTTCCTCCAACAACGCCACGAGCTTGGGCACGTCGGCGGGGTCGTTCTGGAGATCGCCGTCGAGCAGCGCGATCAACTCGCCCCGCGCGGCCATGATGCCGGCGAACATAGCCGCACTTTGGCCGGCGTTGCGCTCGAACTCCAGCACGCGGATCCGCGCGCCGGGCGTGAGGCGTGAGACGGTGCGGTCGGTCGAGCCGTCATCGACGAGGAGCAATTCGTAATCCCACCCCGCCAGGGCCGCGGCGATTTCATCGACGAGGAGCCGGACGTTTTCCTCTTCGTTGTAAAGCGGCACCACCACGGACAAGCGAGGGGCGGAAGCAAGGGGGGCTGGAGCGGCGGAATCGGTCATGAAACAACGGAGCGAAAAACAAAAGCACGGGTGGCCGGGTAGGTCAGCGGGGAAGAAACGGCCCGCGGAAATTCCGGGCCACCAGACACGAAAAGCGCCGCACCGGCAAGCCGCCGCGACGCGCTTCGAGAGAGCCGAGGTCGTCGAGCCGCTCGAACTGCGCTCGCAACGCGCTGAGCTGGGCGGGGGAAATCCCGCCTTCCTGGATGAACAAGGCATTTTGGCCCGTGAAGACCGCGCCGCTGGCTTGATCCGCGTAGCTCGGCCAGAAGGAAAAATCACTGTCCACGGCGGTGCGGGCGAGTCGCTGGCAAGGCAGGCCGTCAGCGATGAGAGTCAGTCCACGAATCGCGCCGGCTTGGTCGCCCTTCCACGTGACGGGCCGCAAGTGGTAGCTCAACGTCGCGGCCAGCGTGGTGGAATCGGTAAGGAAAAAGACCCGGCGCGGTTCCCCGGTTCCGCCTTCGTTTTCGAGCGCCAGGAGGCTCAGCTCCTGAAGCTGGCGAGTCATGGGGGACCACCCCACGATCGACGCGGTGGGGTCGAGCGCATACGGCCAGCGCAATCCGAGGTGGCGGAAGAGATCGCTGTGCAACGCAGGCAACGAGTAAGCCGCGGCGAGGATGAGCGTGGCATTTTGGATGAGACGGCGCAACGTGGGCACGAAGGGCGCCTCCAGCCAACGCGCCACCAGCAGCACCAGCGCGACGAAACCGGGTAGCGCGACGAGCGAGAGCGTCCCCCGCCCCCACAGCGCGAGCCCGACGGCGGCGAGCGCGGCGGGTGACACCGCCGCCAGCAAAAACACGCGGCCGTCTTTTTGATCGAGCGGATCGTCACGGCGCAACCCGCCATGCCGGCGGCGGAGCCAACTGCGCAGGCCGGCCTTCAATCCATCGCTCACGGCCCAGAGCAGTCCGGCCAGCAGCAGCGGTGAAAACACCAGCGTCACCCGCAGTGCCCACTGAAAAAAGCCCCCGAAAGAAAGCCCGCGGCCGCCTTCGAACCACCAGGAGCGCAGCGGCAGCCAGCGCGCGTCGCGTTGCCAGAGCAGCCACGGCACAAGCACGAGCGCCATGAGCGCCCACGCCAGCCACGGGCCGGGCCGGGCGAGTTGCCGACGCCAACGGCGCGGGGCCAGCAAGAGGCACAACAAACCGGGCGCGAGCCACCACCCCGCGACATCCGAGAGCGCGGCCAGCCCCATCGCCACGCCCGAGGCGGGCCATTGCCAGGACCACGGTGACGCCCGGTGCAGCGCCTGCCACCACCACCACAGCGCGAGCAGGCTCCAGACCAAAGCCCAAGCGCCCGGCTCGGCGCGCGTGGCGGCCACATTCACCAGCGGCGTCACTTGCAGCACCGCCACCAGCCAGGCCGCCATGGACGCACCGAACAACCCCGCCGCGAGCCGCCACGCCAGCCAGCTCGCGGCTAACATGAGCCACGGCGCGAACAGTCGCAGCCCCGCCATCCCGTCTCCCGCCACCATCGTGCCCAGCCGCATCATCCACACGGGCCAGGGGCCGTGGGCGACATACCCGGCGGCGGGGTATTGCCCGGCCAGCCACAGTTCGGCCTCGACGGGGGTCGGTTGCCCCGCGAGCGCCACCACCAGCCTCAGCGCGGTGAGCAGCAACAAACCGAGGAACAACGGACGCGGCATGAATCGAGGGATGAACGGAAAAGCCGGCGCGGTGGGCGGCGGCGGCTCAGGGTCACTCCACCAATTCCTCCGCGTAAGGCCAGAGCCGCTCCAGCGCCTCGCGCCGCACCCAGCCGACCCGCTCGGGCACGCCGCGCTCCGGCGCGCCGGGGATGGTGACGCACGTCCACGCATCGCGCTCCTCGGTCACCGTCACCTCGCTGCCGGGCGGCAGGTCGATGATGACGCCGGCGGTGCCCGTGGGCGCGGCCTGGGCCACGGCCCCGGCCTGCACGACCACGGCGCGGCGCGCGATTTCCTCGACCGGCACGCGTCCCCACACGCCCCACGCGGCCACTCCGGCGGCCAGCCCCGCGACGACCGCTACTCCGGCGAAAAGCCAACGGTGACGACGGCCAGTGGTCGTGAAAACCAGCGCCGTCGCGGCGAGCGCGGCCAGCCACACACCTCCCGCGAAGAGCCAGCGCCATTCGCGGTGTTTCATCAATCCGGCGAGCTTCATGCCGAATGTGGGCTGAAACTCGAGCGCGCCGGTGCGGCGTTGGATGAGGCGGAGATTCTGCCGCAACGCGGGATCGCCGGGATCGCGCACCAGAGCGCGCCGATACCACAGGGCCGCGCGGCCGAATTCATCCAAGCGGAAAAACGTGTTGCCGAGGTAAAACCCGAGATCGGGAGAGAAGAGCTGCTCTTTTTCGACCACGGACAACAACGCGTCCTTGGCTTCGGCGAAATTTTTCAACTCGAAGGCCTCGACGCCTTGTTGAAAGGCCTCGGCGCCGCGCGCCTGGGCGGACGCTCCCACGCCGGCCCCGAGCCAGATCAGGACGGCCATCAACCATCCGGGGAACCAAGAACGACGGAAACAGGCGGGTAACATGCGATGAGAAAATGGGGAAAGTGGCGGCACTTATCGGGGCAGTTTTTCGAGCGTGGCGAGCACGGTAGTGACTTCGGTGGGCGGCGTCGCTTCGACCGCTTCCTCGGTGTCGCCGCTGTAGCTGTAACGGGACTGGCGCTGCAACACCTCGCCCACCGCCGCCTCAGCGACCGGCGCCGGCTGGCGGGCGCGGAATTCCCACGCCCGGAGGTATTCACGGGCCAGCGCATAAAATTCGCGCCGTGCCAGCCCGGGCCGCCGCATCTCGCGGCGGATGGCGGCCAGCTCGCGCGGTTGGGTCGCGCGATCGAACGCCAGCCGGTCCACGCGCTCTTTCCAGCGGCGATACCAACCGCCGGCCACCAAGGTCAGCAGCAGGGCGGCGGGCAGCACCTGCGCCAGCCAGAAGGCCTTGTCATCCGGCGGCGGCAGCGTCAGCGAGAGCAGCGGCCCGCCGGCGGGACGCGCGAGGAGAATATCGGCAAGTTTTTCCTCGGGCGCGGCCGCGTCGGCCAACGCGAAATCCTTGGCGGCGGCCGTGGCCGTGCCGGCTCCCGCCGCCGGTTCTTCCGCCGCTGGCCGCGCGTCATCGGGACGAATCACAATCGGGATCGCGTCGCTGCGCGCGATTTCATAGCGCCCCCGCACCGGATCGAAAAACGCGATCTCAAAGGGCGGCACTTCCCGCAGCACTTTCTGCGGCACGAGCGCTTGATTGAAAATCTGCACGCCCGGTTCGAGGCCGGTGGAACGGTTTTCCTGGGTGACTTTCGCCGGGTAGAGTTTCCATCCCTCGGCGTCGGTCAGCACGGGCGCGGAGAGAATGTCGAAATTCCCCTGCCCGGCGATCACGAGATCGACCGCGAGCGGCTCGCCGACGCGGAGTTCGCCGCCGCGCTGGGAAAGCTGGGCATTGAGCGTGAAATGCCCCACCGCGCCGGAGAAAGACGCCGGGCGTCCCTCCGTCGGCAGCGGCTTGACCTTGATGCGCACCGACTCGCTGGTGAGCGTGACGCTGCGTCGCGAGGCGGAGCGGTTGAAGAACGTGCGCGGGAAATTTTGCGGCAATCCCGCTTCATCCGGGCCGCCCGCCTCGGGAAAATAGATCTCACTTTGCAGCGTCGCCGGACCAAGCAGGAGATCGCCCTCCTTCATCGCGGAGACGGAGCTGTTGAACTGGATCGGCTGGTAGCGCTCGCCGTTGATCTGCACCGGGGCCGCGGGGCCGGCCGGCGGGAAGCGTTTGACCACGAAATTCTCGCGCGGCAGTTTGGGATGGTCGTAATTGTGCAACGCCGTGCGGCGGTGGAAATACGCCGTGATGGTCACGGGCGTCACCTCGCCGACATAGAGTTCCGTTTTCTGCACCGCGAGGCGCAGGATCGGCTCCAGCGACGGCTCCGGCGGCGGTCCTTCGCGCACCTCCAGTGTCACCGCTCCCGTGGTGTAGGTCTGTCCGTTGATGGTGAGGCTTTGTGCCGGCACGGTGTAGCTTCCCGGCTCGCGGGCGGTGACCTGCCAGGAGAAATTCTCCGTGAAGGTCGAGCCGTTCCGATTGTCGAAACGGAATTCCTTGCTGTTGCTTGGTCCGTTGAATTCCAAGCCCTCTGCGGCCGGCTCGGGCAACGCCTCCACCTGAGTCTGCGGGCCTTCGTATTTGATGACGTATTCGGCCGACTGCCCGGAGCCGATGACGGGAGGATTGAGCGCCGCTGTCACTTGTTGTGCGTCCGCGGCGCCGAATCCCAGCCCGGCCGCCAACGCCAGCAGCCTCCACCGGAGCTGCCATCCCACGCGGGAGCCGCATCCACGGCCGGACGCGGGAAGACGATGGATGGTCGGAAAAATGCAAGTCATGACACACATCGGAAGATCATATGAGGATGTGGCGGGCTCGGTTGTCGAGGCGAAACCCGCTCACCAATTTTTGTAGCTGCCCTCCGGTGGACCACGCTCGGTCAGCGGACGGACGTGGTCTTCGTCGGAAAGGGCGCGCAAGAGCGCGCGGGCCTCGCTGCGGCTGAACCCGGTTTCCTTGTTGCGCCGGCGATCCGCCGCATTCTGACGGCGGGACGACGGCTCCCGGCCCTCCGGTGGGCCGTCCTTGGCCTCCAAGCGTCCGCCTTCCGCCTGCTCGCCGCGCCGCTCTTCCTCGTGGCCTTCGGGAGCGGCTTGCTGGGAACGATCGCCCTGGCCGGCATTGGAGCCGCCACCTTGGCCGGAACCTTCCTCCTCACCTTGCGGCTCGCCGCCCTGCTGCCCTTGCTCTTCGTCTCCCCCACCCTGTTCGCCTTCTTCCTCGCCCTCGCCGTCCCCTTCGTCTTCGGGAAGATCCTCCACATCCCCTTCCTCCTCGCCTTGGCCGCCGGCGCCGTTGGGTTGACGGCCGCTATTGCCGCCGGGTTGGGATTCCCCTTGCTGCCCTTCTTGACCCTCCTGGCCTTCCTGCCCCTCTTGCTCCTGCTCGCCTTGCTGGCCCTGCTGTTGTTGCTGTTGCTGCCGCTGGCGGGCCTGCTCGCGCAATTCCTCGCGGTATTTTTTGAGGTCTTCCAGATATTTGGCCAAGGCGTCGCGGTTGGCCTTGGCGTCCCCGTGATCGGGCCGCAGCCGCAGCGTCTCATCGTAATGGGGCAGCGCCTGTTCGATGAGGCCGATCATCGTCGAAACACGATTGCGCATTTTGGGCAAATGCTGCGCCTTGGCGGCCAGCGCATTACCGATGTTGTAAGAGGCCTCGGCCTGCAACGCGGGATCGGGCGAGGCCAGCGCGCGGCCGAAAGCCTCCATCGCGCCGTCGAAATCCTCCCGCTTCATGGCCGCGGCGCCCAGGCCCATTTCCAACGCGCCCGCCCGTTCCGGGGAAGGTCCACGGCGCAGCCCTTCGGCGAATTTCGTCGCCGCGTCGTCATATTGCTCCCGCTGGTAAAGCTGCCACGGACTCGGCTCGGCGTGCCCGCCGGGAATCAAAATGCCCGCTTCCGCCACCGAACCCGCCACGAGCCAGAGGGCCGCCACCCCGGCCACAAGCCGTGGCGCCATCGCTCCGGACGACACTTCTCCGACCGGACCGGCTCCCGCCAAAAGCGGCTTCGGCAGCCCGCGGCTCCACCGCAACAGGAAGGCCACCACCAAGCACCCCATGCCCGGCAGCAGCGCCCATTGGAAACGGTCGATGGCGCGTCGCTTCTCTTTCTGGGCGTTGGTGCGCGCGCGGTCGAGCTTGTTGAGCACCAGTTGCACGCGGTCGCGCAGGGCCGACCCGCTGTTGATATTCAGATACAGGCCGCCGGTTTCGCGAGCCACGCCTTCGAGCACGCGCTCCTCCAGCCGGCTGCGCACGGGACGGCCCGCCGCGTCGCGGATGTAGCCGCCACCGCGCTGGCGGGGATTCGTCTCCGGCAACAACGCGCCCTCCGGCGTGCCGACACCGACGCCGATGATCATGATGTTTTTCTCCCGGGCCTTGCGGGCGAGGGCGAGCGCGTCGCCTTCCAATTCATCGCCGTCGCTGAACATGATCAAAGCATGGCTGGCCGTGCCCGCCTTGTCAAAAACCTCCATCGCCAGCTCGATGGGCTCGCCGAGATTCGAGCCGCCGCGCGGGATCAACTCGGTGTCGAATTGTTCCAGCGTCTCATGCAGCGCCTCATGATCGGTCGTCAGCGGCGCCTGCAAAAACGCGCGTCCGGCAAAGGCGATCAACCCGATGCGGTCGCCCGGCAAGGCGGCGATCATATCCTGGGCCGCCAGCCGGGCACGGGTCAGCCGGTCCGGATGCAAATCCTTCGCGAGCATCGACCGCGAGGTGTCGAGCGCGAAAATGATCGACCGCCCCTCGCCGGGAATCTCCCGCTCCACATACCCCCATTGCGGCCGCGCCAGCGCCGCGATGAAGAAGGCCAGCGCCAGGGCCTCGAACAGAAACACCAGCACCCCCTTCCCGCGCCATCCGCCACGACGCAAGCCCGGCAACAGCCGCGGCCCGGCGATCCGCCGCAGCTTCACCCGCGCCCACGCATCGCCGCCCGCTTTGGCCAGCACCAGCGGGATGAGTAGCAGCAAAAGAAGAAAAGCGCTGGGATTGGCGAATTGCATGGGGAAAACCGGGCGCGGTCCAAGGCGCGGCGCCGCGCCCTTTCCCATAGACGGCAGGATCGACTCGTCCAGTCCTTCCGGGGAAAACCACGCGGCCGGCCTCGCGGCCCCGCTCGCCCACCAAGCGCCTCCCTTCGCGGCTTTTGTCGCCGGAATGGAACCCAAGCGGCGTAGCAAATGGGAATGATTGAGCCATGGTCTTTCGTGGATAGAATAGGCCAATGAAACCTCGCCATCCGTGGTTTTCCCTTTTCTTCGTTCTTGCCGGTTGGGTCATGGCGCTGACGGCGTCTGGCCAACAACAACCGGAACCAGATAATGGGGCGGCGACGGAAAGCGACCTCTACTGGACTTTTCCAGTGATTCGCGATTTCCTGGCTCCCTTGCCCCCCCAGCCGAACGATGATTCCTTCCACCCGGAATCTCGGGCGCGCAATCCCCTTACTTGGGACGAGCATCCGCGCTTTTTTGCCGCTGGCACGATCCAGGACGCCACGTCCTTGCTGACTCAAGCGGGCATTTCTTTGCGCCCAGGCCGCGACCTCGCTTTTTTCCATCAGACCGACGGAATCCTCTATGTCCGCGCCTGCCGTGAAGTCTTGGATCTGATCGACCAATTTACCAAAACGCTGGGGCCGGATCCCTGGATCCGAACCCTCGAAGTCGAGGTCATGATCGTGGGGTTCTCCCAGCCCGGATTGTGGAAAGAATTGGCCACGGCCGATGACCCACGAACGAGGGCGGAAAACCTCTCCGCTGAAGACGGCGCGGTTCTCGCCCGCGCCACGGTGACCACTCGCTCCGGCCAGCGAGCGTTTCTCGGCCAGACAAAACCCGCTCACATGGGAGCCCCGGCCCCATCTTCGGAAACCACGGCACCCGAAGTCATTACGACGGAAAACTCCGGCGAACCGAACCCTGGTCTGCGGCTGGAAGTGGAGCCACTGCTCGGGCCGGACAACGACTTGATGGATATCTCCTTCAAAGGAGCCTTTTGCCTGC
>CAZQUC010000189.1:0-8259 GCA_964596095.1 uncultured Enterobacteriaceae bacterium | reverse complement strand
GCACCCTCTACAATCGCGACGACCGCGAGTATCTGGTCAAAGGCTTGCCCATCCATGTCCGCTACGATGCCGAACGCGCGCATCTGGCGTGTTATTTTCCGATGCCGTATTTCCGCGAAGCGCGGCTGACGTTGACGGGGAATGGCACCACCGACCTCACCGACATCCGCTGGAAGGCGCGCCGGCATCCGTTCCAGGATCCACCGAACCACGTCGGGTATTTCCACGCGACCTATCGCGATCACGGCACGGGCGAACCGGGCCACGATCTGGTCCTGCTCGACACCCGCGCCACGGAAGGTGGCGGCGACTGGTCGGGCAGTTTTGTCGGCACGTCGTTCATCTTCACCCATCGCAACGTGCTCACGACGCTGGAGGGCGACCCGCGGTTCTTCTTCGACGACAGCCAAACGCCGCAGGCCTACGGCACCGGCACCGAGGAATGGGGCGGCGGCGGCGATTACTGGGGCGGGCTGAACATGACGCTCCCGCTGGCGGGGCATCCGGTGGGCGCACGCCGCGTCGAGGAGGCGAAGAACGCCGAGGACCAGATTCATTCCGCCTACCGCTTCCTGCTCGCGGACCTCATGCCCTTCGGCAAAAACGCCCGCATTCATCTCGAGCACGGCGGCGAGAACGACGCGACCGAGCATTACCGGACGGTGACGTATTGGTATGGCCTGCCCGCCCCCTCGCTGGTGCGCACCGACGAACTCGACATCGGCCACGAGGAAAGCGAGCGCGCCCATCGTTACGAGTCCTTCAATGCCTCCGAGCCGTATGAGATCACCTCGCGTTACGAATGGGGCGTCGATACCCGCCAACTGGCCGAGCACGCGCCCGTCGCGACGCCGGAACATGCCGCGGAGTTCGAATTCGAGGCCGACGCCGGCCGGCCGTATGCCATCTGGGTGCGCGGCCGCAGCTTGAGCGACGACCGGCGCAGCGACGCCTTCTGGCTGCAATTCAACGACGACATCGGCACGTCGCGGCTCGGCGAGGGCCATCGTGGTTTCAAAGGCTTCGGCAATTGGCTCGATCATTTCCCCGCCAACACCACCGCGTGGTCGAGCGCCTTTCCCGAAGGTCCGCCGCAGACCGTGACCTTCGCGACCGGCGGTCCGCAAAAGCTCCGTCTTCAGACCCGCCACGGCCCGCACCGCCTGGAAGAGATCTGGCTCAGCACCACGCAAACCACGCGCCCGGGCGCTGACTTCCGCCCCACCGCGGATGGACGCGCGGAAATCGTCCTGCGCACGAATGGCGCGGCGCGTCTCATCGGTGGCGTGAAACGGATCGCGGACGCCGCCGCGCCGGGTGGCCTCGCCCTGGAAATCGGCGGCGCCACCGAGCAGGTGGTCTACCCGTCGCATACCGACCGTGGCCGCACCACCACCACGTATTCTGAATTCACCCTCGCCCTCGACCCGCGGAATCACGGCGTGCTCCTGCGCCGCAAGCTCGATTATTCCTTCCCCAACCAACGCGCGGAAGTCTCGGTCATCGACGTCGATGACGAGGGCGCGCCGCAAGCGGACGCCCGCTGGCAACCGGCGGGCGTGTGGTATCTAGCGGGCTCGAACACGTGCGTTTACTCCGATCCCCGCGGCGAACTCGGCGAGACCGAGCACCACGCGCAGACCTCCAACCGCCGCTTCCGCGACGACGAGTTCCTGCTGCCGCGCGCCCTCACCCAAGGCCGCTCGAAGCTCCGCGTCAAAGTCCGCTTCACCGCCGTGCCCCGTCCGCTCTTCCCTGGCGCGACCGTGCCTCCACTCGCCTGGAGCGAGATTCGCTACACCGCCTACTCCTTCGTGCTCCCGGACTGGACGCCGGAAGGGCGATGAGTTGCGCCTGGGCGGAAGGCCCGCTCCCTCGGCAGCCGGCGTCGGCCTTTCCTCCTCACGTCTCCGCCCGCGCGCGGGCCTGGAGCGCGAGCAGATCTTTCATTACTGAGGAAAAATCCCCCACCGTGCCACGGAGGCCGAAGCCGTCGTGGAGTTGGCGGTAGAGCGTGTAGAGTTCCGCATACACGGCCCGCGCGGCGGGCGCGGGGTGATACACCTTGTCGCGCACGGCGCACACCGCGCGCTGGGCATCCTGCAAGGTCGGGAACGCGCCACCGGCCACCGCGCCGAAGAGCGCCGCACCCAAGGCGCAGGTCTGCTCGCTGCGGGCGACCTTTATCGGGCGGCCGAGCACGTCGGCGTAGATTTGCATCAACGCGTCGTTCTTGACCGCGAGGCCGCCGGTGGCCACCACCTCACGGACGGCCACACCGTATTCCTCCAGCCGGTTGATGATGGTGAGCGCGCCGAAGGCGGTGGCCTCGACGAGCGCGCGGTAGATCTCGCCGGCCGTGGTGTGCAACGTCTGGCCCAGCAACAGGCCGGTCAGCCGCACATCGACGAGGATGGAGCGGTTGCCGTTGTTCCAATCCAGCGCCAGCAAGCCGCTCTGGCCGGGACGCAGCCGCACCAGTTCCGCCTCCAAGGCCGCGAATTTCTCCGCCGGCGTGCGGCCGTAGCTTTCCGGCACGAGATGACGGACGAACCACAGGAAAATGTCGCCGACCGCGGATTGCCCCGCTTCCAGGCCGAAATAACCGGGCAGGATCGATCCCTCCACAATGCCGCACAGCCCCGGAATGTCCGGCAACGCCTGCGCCAGCGGCGCGACCATCACATCGCACGTGGAGGTGCCGAGCACCTTGACCAACGTGCCCTCGCCAATGCCGGCCGCCACCGCGCCCATGTGGACATCGAACGCGCCTGTGGCCACCGGCAGCCCCTCGGGCAGCCCGAGCCGGTCCGCCCACTCCGCGGTGAGCCGTCCCGCCGGTTGATCGGACGTTTGCGTGCGGGAATACAGCCGCGGCCGCAGTGCCGCCAGCGCCGGATCGAGCGCGGCGAGGAAATCCTCGTCCGGCAGCCCGTTCCAGGACGAATGAAACATCGCTTTGTGCCCGGCCGCGCATTGGCTGCGCACGATGTCGGCGGGCCGCGTGTTCCCGGTGAGCACGGCGGGAATCCAGTCACAATGCTCGACCCAACTGGCCGCCGCCGCGAAGACTTCCGGCGCGGTGCGGGCGCAATGGAGCAGCTTGCTCCAGAACCATTCGCTGGAATACGTGCCGCCGCATTTCGCCAGAAACTCGGGGCGGCGCTCCTTGGCCAGCGCAGTGATCTCCGCCGCCTCGGCATGGGCGGTGTGGTCCTTCCACAGCCACACCTGCGCCGCGGGATGGTCCTGGAATTCCGGCGAAAAGGCCAGCGGCACGCCCGCCGCATCCACCGGCAAGGGCGTGCTGCCGGTGGTGTCCACGCCCAAGCCCGCGAGACGCGTCACGTCGAAATCCGGATCGGTTTGGCGCGCCTGCTCCACCGCGCCGCGCACCACGGCGGTCAGGCCATCCAGATAATCCTGCGGCCGCTGGCGGGCGAGGTGCGGGTCGCGCGCGTCGAGCAGGATGCCCAATTCGCCGGAAGGATAATCGAAAACCACCGAGCCGATTTCCCGTCCGTTGGACAGGTCCACCAGCAGCGAGCGCACCGAATTGGTGCCAAAGTCCAGGCCAAGGGCGTAGCGTTTCATGTCAGGGATTTTGCGTGGCGGGGGCATCCCACCCACCGCGAAGAAAGCGGCCCGGTGGAGGGCCGCATGGACGCAATGGACCGCATGGACTGAAGGGACGCAATGGACACGTCGTGGTTTTTCTCCAAGAACCTCCGCCGAAAATGCGCTACCTGTGAGACGTGTCCGAATCGTCTTTAGCCTTGTCCGGCGGCACGCGTTTTCTGGCGATCCTCTCGGTCGCCGCCTTGGCGGGAGCGGTCGTCGTCGCGTGGAAGATGCGCGAGGTGCGCCGCCAGAGCGCCGTCGTGCCGGCGGGGGAAACCGTCGTCGCTTCCAGCCCGCCATCGCCGTTTCTGCCCACCATCGAAAATACCGCGCCGCCGCCCGGTCCGACGCCGGAAGGTATGGTGTGGGTGCCGGGCGGGGAGTTCTCCATGGGGTCGGAAGATCCGCGCGGGAACATGTGCGGCGGGCCGGACGCGATGGCCGACGCGCGGCCGATCCACCGCGTGGTGGTGGATGGCTTCTGGATGGACCGCACGGAGGTGACGAACGACGAATTCACGCGCTTCGTGGCGGCGACCGGCTACGTGACCGTGGCGGAGCGGCCGCCGCAGCCGGAGGACTTTCCCGGCGCGCCGCCCGAGTTGCTCGTGCCCGGCTCCACCGTCTTCACGCCGACGGACGCGGCGGTGCCGTTGGACAACCATTTGCGCTGGTGGCGGTATCAGCCGGACGCGCAGTGGCGGCATCCCGAAGGCCCGGGCAGCACCATCGAAGGGCGGGGGAATTATCCCGTCGTGCAGGTCGCCTATGAAGACGCCGCCGCCTACGCCGAGTGGGCGGGCAAACGGCTGCCGACCGAAGCGGAATTCGAATTCGCCCAACGCGGCGGCCGCACCGGCGAGCTTTACGCGTGGGGCGACGAATTGCAGCCCGACGGCCAATGGCTCGCCAACATCTGGCAGGGAAAATTCCCCCACGGCGACACGGCCGAGGACGGCTTCGCGGGGCTCGCGCCGGTGGCGAGCTTTCCGCCCACCGGCTACGGCCTGCACGACTTGGCGGGCAACGTGTGGGAATGGGTCAGCGATTGGTATCGGCCCGAGTATTACGCCCAATGCGCGCGCCTCGGCACCGTGCGCAACCCCACCGGCCCCGACCTCCCCTTCGACCCCGCCGAGCCGGATCAGCCCAAGCGCGTGCATCGCGGCGGCTCGTTTCTATGCACCGATCTTTACTGCACCCGCTACATGACCGGCACCCGCGGCAAGGGCGAAATCTCCACCGCCAGCAATCATCTCGGCTTCCGCTGCGTGCGGACTCCGGGAAAATGAAAGGGACGCCCCGCTCCGATGTCCGACGCCCGACCACCCGTGCTCTCCAGCGACAAGCCCGATTTGCAGGCCAAGCTGCAAACCGCGCCGCACCAGCCCGGCGTGTATCTGCACCGGGACCGGCTCGGCAAGGTGATCTACGTCGGCAAGGCCAAGGACCTGCGCAAGCGCCTCAGCCATTACTTCACGCCCTCACGGAGCCGGCTGGCCGACCACAAAACGCGCGCGCTCATCCACGGCATCTGGGATTTCGAATGGCACGTGGTGCGCAACGAGCCGGAGGCGATCCTGCTGGAGGGCAAGCTCATCAAGGAATTCCGCCCGCGCTACAACATCGACTTCCGCGACGACAAACGCTTTCTGCTCGCGCGGCTGCATCCGGAGGAACCGTGGCCGAAGTTCTCCCTCGTGCGGTTCAAAAAAGACGACGGCGCGCGGTATTTCGGGCCGTTCGCGCATTCGGGCGCGCTGCGCTCGGTCATCTCGTGGCTCAACAAACGCCTCGGCCTGCGCGTGTGCCGGCCGCTGCGGCCGGGCGAGAGCGACTACCGGCATTGCTCGAACGACATCATCAAAAATTGCTCCGCCCCGTGCATCGGGCGCATTTCCTCGGAAGACTACCACGCGCGGGTGGCGGAAGCGTGTGGCCTGCTCGAAGGCAGCCACAAGGCGACCCTCGCCGCGTTGGAAGAGGAAATGACCAAGGCCGCGGAACGGCTCGATTTCGAACGCGCCGCCGAGTTGCGCGACATCCTCAGCGACCTGCGCAAGACGCTCACTCCGGCGCGGCGCTTCACCCGCGGCCGCGGCGTGCCCGACACGCTCAACGAGATTTCCACCCTGGCCGACGTGGAGGATTTGCGCGACGCGCTGCGGCTGCCCCGCGAGCCGCTCGTCATGGAGTGCTTCGACATCTCCAACATCTCCGACAACCACATCGTGGCCTCGATGGTGCGCTTCAAAAACGGCCGTCCCGACACCGCCAACTACCGGCGGTATCGCATCGCCGGCGTGAAGGGGCAGAATGATTTCGCGAGCATGGCCGAAGTCGTGCGACGGCGTTACGCCCGCATTTTGCTGGAGGCGGGGCAGGCCCGACCGGAGGCGCTGGAGGAGAATCAGGACTCGCCGTTGGAAGCGATGCGCCGGCTCGACGACGACCTCGAAGGCGCTCGTTCCCCGCAAGGCCGCGCCCTGGTGCGGCTGCCCGATCTGGTCATCGTCGATGGCGGCAAGGGCCAACTCTCCTCCGCGATGAAAGAGCTGCAACGGCTCGGCCTCGGCGGACTGCCCGTCATCGGCCTCGCCAAGCAGCACGAGGAAATCTATTTCCCCGAGCGCAGCCACCCGCTCATCCTTTCCCATACGCGGCCGGGGCTGAAACTGCTGCAACGCATCCGCGACGAAGCCCACCGCTGGGCCAACGGGTATCATCAATTGCTGATGAAGCGCCGCATCGCGGAAAGCGTGCTCGACGATTGCCCCGGCGTCAGCGAGGCGCGCAAAACGCTGCTCCTGCGGCATTTCGGCTCCATCGCCCGGCTGCGCCGCAGCCCGGTGGAGGAAATCGCCGCTCTCCCCGGCATCGGCCCCAAGCTCGCCGCCGCCATCGCCGAGCACGTGGCGAAGTGATACCAAGAACCGTCGAAAACAGGATGATGGGCCGGCGATTGGGTAGGGTGGCCATCCTGGCCGCCGTGGAAGGCGTCTCGCCTTCCACAAAAAAGGTGGCCGCGGTTCCGGATGACCCCGCGCCAGGAAACGTCTGCCCGGACGCACCCTCCGACGGGACGCCGGACGAGGCGGGCCGGAGGCGCCACCCTACCAGGCCGCCCTTCCCCTCACCGCCGGTTCCACGCCACACAGTCGGCGTAGCGCGCGCCGGCGCCGCCGAAGAGATCCAACGCGCTGCCGATGGTGAGATCGACCCGGCCGCCGCTGAGCGTTTCGCATAGGGCCAGATCCTCCACGTGACGGGCGCCGCCCGCGTAGGTCACGGGCCGACCGCCCCAGTGCCCGAGCGCGGTGATGAGCGCCTCGTCCATGCCCGCCATGCGGCCTTCGACGTCGGCGGCGTGGATGAGAAACTCGGCGCAGTGCGCGGCGAGATGGTCGAGCGTGGCCGGCGTGACGTGCAGATCGGTCAAGGTTTGCCAGCGATTCATGGCCACCGTCCAGCCGTCCGTCGTGCGGCGGCAGCTCAGGTCGAGCACCAGGCGGTCGCGCCCCGCCGCCTTCACCAAGGCCTCCAGTCGCTCCGGGAGAAAGACGCCGTCGGGTGAAAAAATCCGCGAGGTGACGATGACGTGGGACGCTCCCGCCTCCAGCCAGGCGGCGGCGTTGGCCTCGGTGATGCCGCCGCCGAGTTGCAACCCGCCCGGCCACGCGGCCAGCGCCTCGCGCGCAGCGGCGTCGTTGCCGAGGCCGAGCATGATGACGTGCCCGCCGGTCAGCCCGTCCTCGCGGTAACGGGCCGCGAACCAGCCCGGCGGCCGATCGGAGACAAAATTCGTCCGCAAGCCCGCGCCGTCATCGCGCAACGTGCCGCCGACCAATTGCTTCACCACGCCGTCGTGCAGGTCGATGCACGGACGGAAACGGGTGCGGGGCGCGGTGGTGGTGGTGGCGGACATGACGGCGCTCACTCTTCCTCCGCCAGCAACCGGCGCAAGGCGGAGACCACAAGGGCGGCCTTGGGCACGAAGGATGCGGTTTCCACGAATTCGGGCGTCTTCGAGCCGTCGGCCGAGCGCTCCGAACAATGGGCGCACCCGCCCGAGGGGCCGAGGCCGTCGAGGGTCGGGCCGAGCGAGCACAGGTAATTCGCGTCGCTGAGCCCGCCCCGCCGCTCAGCGACGGCGGTCGCGCATTGCTCCGCAGCCGCTTCGGCAAACAACGCGAAGAGCCGCTGCGTGCCCTCGTCGCCCGGCCAGGCGACGGTCTCGCCCAACGACTCCACGCGAATCTCGGCGCCGAGCACCGCGGCGGACGGGCCGTCCAACGCCCGGATCGCCGCGAGGGTTTCGCCAAACACCTGCGGATCGAAGGCGCGGGTTTCCAATTCGAGAGCAGCTTCGTGCGGCACACGGTTGACCACGGTGCCGCCTTCGATGCGGCCGATGTTGAGCGTGACTTCCCGCGCCGGATCGGTCAGTGCGGCCAGGGGGGGCACGAGGTGGGCGAGGGCGACGATGGCATTGCGCCCTTCGCCGTGCTGGCTGCCGGCGTGGGCGGCGCGGCCGCTGGCGCGGAGGCGGAAGTCCGCCTTGCCTTTGCGGCCGGTGACGAGGGTAAATTGCCGGCCCTCCAACCGGCCGCCTTCAAAGACCAGCACCGCCCGCGCGGC
>CAZQUC010000188.1:0-8272 GCA_964596095.1 uncultured Enterobacteriaceae bacterium | reverse complement strand
GCCCCGTCCACAATTCGCCCGAAGCGGTGGCCAGGCCGTAACGGGCGACGTTGACTGGCTGGGGCGGTCCCTCCGGCTGGAGCGAGATGGCCCGGAACTCCGAGAACTGGAAATACTGGGTGTAGCCGTCGATGCGGACGCGGGCCACGCCCGACCAGCCGGCCCCGTTGTTATCGAAGGCAAGCGTGGCGACGGCCTCGGTCGGACTCGATGGCTGCAACCCATCCACGACGATCGTCGCCCCGATCTGCTCGCTATTTTCATCGAAGAGGCGAATTTCCGAGCCGTTGAGCCGGTTGGGATCGCAACAGCCGATGCGATCCACGATTTCGATCCGGATCAGATCGAACGCCCCCTCCAGCTCGACCTCCCAATACGGATTGTCGGGAGGGTCGTTGACGTTGTCCGCGTGGTTGAAGGTCTCGGTGTTGCCGTCGTTGCCATTGGCCGTCGGAGAATTGTAAGCGACATCGCCCACGGTCGGTTTGTCCAGCGCGACATTCGTTTCCACCAACTGGGCTGAAGCGCCGGAAACCGCGAGGATCAAAATCAGGAGGCAACGAAAGACGGACATGGAATCAGCATGGGTTGGATTTTCGGGTTTCGGCTTTCGGGGGCCAACTCCGGGAGTCTCTGTGTCGGCTTAATCTTTGTAAAGAAAAAACGACCTCATCAATAGGCTTATGCACCGCCGAACAGAAAGTTCGTGGCGAGGGCGTCCCGCCCACCGCGGAGGGTGCGGGTTTGCGGAGTTCGCGTCGTGATTCAGCAACAGCTTCCGCCTGCGACGCTCCACGACGCACGGAGTGGGCACGCCGTTTCTCATTTCACGCGCGGTGTCGCCGAGGCGCGCCCTCCGCGGTGGACGGGACGCCCCCGCCACGAGAGGAGGTTGCCAGCGGCAGCAGCCGCGCGCACGTTGCCCGGACGTTGATGAAAGCCCAGACACTTGCTTCGGATGATTTCCCGCCGCCTCCCGCCTTGGTCCATAACCAGGAGGCGTCGGTGCGCGCGTTGTTCGACCAGTATGTGGCGCCGACCTACGCGCGCTTCGATCTGGTCTTGTCCCACGGCCGGGGCAGCGAGGTGTGGGACGTAAGCGGGCGGCGCTATCTCGACCTCGGCGGCGGCATCGCGGTGTGCTCGCTGGGTCATGCCCATCCCGAGGTGGCCGACACGCTGGCCCGCCAGGCGCAGCGGCTGCTGCATGTCTCCAATCTTTACTACCAGGAGCCGCAGGGCTTGCTGGCGCGGGAAATCACGCGACATCTCGCGCCGGGCAAAGTCTTCTTCGCCAATTCGGGAGCCGAAAGCAACGAGGGGCTTTTCAAGCTCGCGCGGAAATTCGGCCACGCCCATCCCGGCCCGGAGGGCGCGCGGTATGAGGTGCTGACCACGGTCAATTCCTTCCACGGGCGCACCTTGGGCGGCATCGCGGCGACGGGACAGGAGAAGGTGAAGATCGGCTTCGATCCGCTGCCGGAAGGCTTCCGCTGCGACGTGCCTTACAACGATCTCGACGCCATGCGCGCCGCCGTCGGCCCGCGCACCGCGGCCATCCTCATTGAAGGGATCCAGGGCGAGGGCGGGATCACCCCGGCGCGCGCGGAGTATCTGCTGGGCCTGCGGCAACTCTGTGATGAGAAGAACCTGCTCCTCATGATCGACGCCGTGCAGTGCGGGCACTTCCGCAGCGGGCGTTTCCAAAGCTGGCAACGCGTGTTGGAGGATGCGGGAGCGGCCGGGTTTCTGCCCGACGCGGTGTCGATGGCGAAATCCCTCGGCGGTGGATTCCCCATCGGCGCGTTCTGGATGCGCGCGCCCCATGCCGACTGGCTCGGGGCCGGCTCCCATGGGACGACTTACGGCGGCACGCCGCTCGGGTGCGCGGTGGCGTTGAAGATCTTCGAGATCATCGAACGCGACCGCCTGGCCGATCACGTCCGGGAAACCGGTGCATGGCTCAAAACGCAACTCGCGGCCTTGGCGGAAGAATTCCCCACCGTGGTGCGATCGGCGCGCGGCCTCGGGTTCATGCTCGGGTTGGAATTGGCGCCGAAAGAAGACATCCCCGCCTTCGCTCCGCACGATCCACCCGCCTCGTTGCAATTCGTGAACCGGCTGCATCAGGCCGGCGTGCTGACCATTCCCAGCGGCGCGCAGATCGTCCGTCTGCTGCCCGCGCTCAATCTGCCCCGCGCCCAAGCTGAGGAAGGGATCGCCCTTCTCCGCCGTGTGGTCTCCTCTCTGGCCACCGCATGACGCCCCTTGCCTCTCGGGGTGGGGCGAAGGTGTCTCCGGGGGAAGAGACGGTTTGGTCGGAAAAAAACTCACCGGCAAGCCGGTGAGCGGGAGAGCGGAGGCAAGCCATCCGCACTCCAGAAAGCGCTACTTCCCAGTGGAGACAGGGAGCAGGCGTTTGATCGCGGCGGCGCGGGCTTCTTCGGAGAGAGACAGCGTGGCGAGAGTGCGCCGGGCGGCGGCGGGGTCGGTGGCGAGGAGGTGGGCGAGATGTTGCCGGGCTTGATCGATGGGATCGAGCGACGTGATCGGGCCGTTCTGGAAGGCGGCCGACGGGATGGCGTGCTTCACCGCGCCGAGGTAAAAAGTCTCGCGGCGCGCATCATCGGCCGGGAGCTGGCGCAGCCACGTCATCGCGGCGTCGGGTTGGGCGCGGGTCCATTGTTGGAACGTGCTGGACAAGGTGTCGCGACGGAGAGCTTCGGGCACGTGGCCGGCCCATTCGAGGGCTTCCGAAGGATTTTCGCGGACGAGGCCGTGGGCCGCGGCGGCGAGGACTTCGGGCGGCGCGTCCCGTCCGGCTTCCGATTGGAGAAACGCGGCGAAGTCCCGCGGCGCGCTGCTGCTCCAGGACCACGAAACTTGCTTGAGGACTTCTTTCCTCGCCTCGGGATCCAGTTGCTCCAGCCAGGCTTTCGCTTCGGGCTTGGCTTGCGGTTGTTGGCCCTGACTGATGAAACGGGGAAACCATCCTTTGTTCACCGCCTCGCGAGCGAAGGCGACGGCGGCCTTGGTGCGCAGCGAAGAGGCCTCCATGCCGGCCACCAGCGCGGCAGCGGTGGCGGGATTCCGCTCCAACGCGCCTTTGACGAGGCTTTGCACGACGTCTCCCTGCAAGGCTCCCGCCGTGTGGGCCAGGCACCATTGCAGCGCCAGGGCGGGATCCGTTTTTCCCCAAGCCTCGACAAAGGCCGGGAGGAGTTTTTCACGCGTGCGCTCCTCCACGGTGGCGAACCATTCCGAGGCCCGGCCCAAGTCTTTTTCCACCCAGTGGCGGAGGACTTGATTCGCCAATGCGCCGCCCGTCCCGTCGGGCAGCGAAGTGGCGAAAGCGAGCGCGGCCGCGGGATCACTCTTGGTCCATTCTTTGGCGATCGCCTCCAGCACCATCTCGGTGGCATGGCCG
This sequence comes from uncultured Enterobacteriaceae bacterium, assembly GCA_964596095.1. GTDB lineage: Bacteria > Verrucomicrobiota > Verrucomicrobiia > Verrucomicrobiales > V1-33 > CAJBME01. Next base: position 4,845 of record CAZQUC010000188.1, on the reverse strand, counting down.
GCGGGATGGGCGAGCGCGACCTCGGCCGCGTGGCGCGGGTCGGCCTCCGCCCATTTCGCGATGTCGTCCATGTTCGGTCCATAGCTGTCGATGCCGAGCCGGTGCATGGCGATGAGCGCCTGCTCGGGGCGGTTTTGAAACAGCGTGTTGAGCGCCGTGAGCTGCCAGCCATCTGCGAGGTTCCGATGCTCCTGCAAGGCGGCCAGCACGGCGTCGGGATCGTCCTTCGGCCACGTTTGGAAAAGCAACTGCGCGAGCTCGTTGGCCGGGAAACCCTCGCCGCCTTGCCGGCACGCGGCGAACAGGCTTTGCGGATCACGCTCGATCCAGAGGGCCGCGAGCATGTTCAACCCGCCCGGCAACTCTTTGGCGAGGCGCGCAAGGTGCGGAAAATCGGACACCCCGGCTTTTTCCACCGCCGTCATCCAATGGAGCCAGCGCGTGACGCCGTGGGACAATGAGAGGTCGGCCTGCAATTGCTCCACCAATTCCGACGCGCGGGCATGCGCCAATTTCGGAGGCGTGCCGGGCGCGACGGCGGATAATGGCGCGGCGTGATCGGCCATGTCCCCGGCGGACGGGTGGGACTGACGCCAGGCCCGCAGGCCGAAGCCCGCCGCGAGGCCGAGCAGCGCGAAGAGAACGATCAATAAAACGCGGTTCATGATGGCGGAAGGTCAGCGGGTTGGGTGATCGACGGCGCCGGCGGTCACGCCCTGCCGCAACGTGTGCTTTTCGGTCTCCGCCAGCGTGGAGGCCTCGATCCAATGCAAGGCTTCCGCCGGATCGCGCTGGAGCAACGGAGCGAGAGCGGCCCGCGCCGCTTTCATCCGCGCCTCCGCTCCGGTGATCGACACCGCCCACTGCCACGCGTCGTCCGGAGAGTCGGCGGCGATTTCTCTCACGAGCATGGAGGCGCCGGCGTCCCGCTCCGGCCCGGCGGGCCATTGCGCGATCCATTCCGAAGCGGCCAGGGAATCGCTGCGCAACCAGGCGCGCGCCACATTCCGCACCGCGTCCACGCGTCCCCCGTCCCCGGGCAAGTGCGCCGCCCACGCCGCCGCGTCTTCGGGATTTCTGTAGGCCCAGACGCCGGCGAAATTCGCCGCCGCACCCGCCCGCTGTTTCACGGGCACCTCCTCCAGCCGGGTCAGCCAGGACGCCGGGTCGCCGATGCCATCGGGGCTCAGGTATTGGAAAGCGGACACCAGCAGGGACTCGCGGAGGCGCCCGGGCACGGTCTCCAGCAACTCATCGATGCGGCCGAGACGCTGGCCGCCGTTGAGCAAACTGCGCGTGAGTTCGGCCACATCCTGATCGCCCGCCTCGGTGGCGGGCAATTCCGCGGCGATCGCGAATGCGAATTCCGGATTTTGCCAGCCGGCGGTATTGAGCACCGACTGGCGCAAGGCGCGCGTGGCGTCATTGAACGGCTGCGTTTTGAGCCAATCCCACACGGCGGCGAGTTGTGGCTTGGCGTCGTTCATCAAGGCGCTGCGGAGCGCCCGTTGCAGCGTCGCGAGCGTGCCACGGGCCGCCTGCTCGTCGAGAAACGCCACGGGGTCGGCGTTGAGTTTATCGGTCACGACCGGAGCCAAACCGACCATGTCCTCGCCGGAGATTTTGCCCGGATGGTCGCGCAGCCACGCGGCGATGCCGTCGAAGTCCCTGGCGCCCGCTTCCTTGAGCAACTTCGCGGCGGTGGTGTCGGCGAAATAACCCGGATGTCCGCCGGGAGCCACGAGATCGGCCTGGTCCAACGCGGCGGTGGGATCGGTGGCGGCCAAGCCGAGGAGCGCGCTGCGCAAGATTCCTTCGTGATCGAAGCCATCGGGCAGCGTCTTCACCCACGCGGCAGCGGCGGCGAAGTCCTTTTGCGCCCAGGCTTTGGCGACGCCTTCCAAGGCTTCGTTCCGCCGCGGACCGGTCAACGCTTCGGCGGCGGCCCGTGCGGCGTCGAGATTGTCTTCGGCGAGAATGGCAAAGGCATCGCGCACCGGATGAGTCCAGTGACTGGTGTTGCCAGGCAGGCGCGCGGCAATGGCGGCGACGGCTTCCGGCGCGCGGCGCGCGATGGCCGCGAGGATTTCCTTTTCGCCTGCCAGCGCGTCGCCCGTCGCGCCATGGCTCAGGAGTTTGGCCACGGCGGCTTGCGGCTCCCGCTCCAGCCAATCGCGGAAAAGCTGGCGCGCGGCATCGCGGTTTCCTCCGGCGCCGAGAAAGAAATCCAGCCCGCCCGCGGGATCGACCTCGCTCCATTCCGCGACCAGCGCGGCGCGAAAGGCGCGGCGGCGGAAGGTGTCCTTGATTTCGGATATCGCCTGGAACAACCCCGGCATCGCCTCCGCGTCATGACCGTGCTCCTCATGCAGGCGCACCCATTCGGCGAAGAGTGCGCTGTCACTGAAATCGGGCTTCGCCGCCGTCGTGGCCGGCTCCGGCGTGGTCACGACCGCTTCCGGCGCGACCAGCGGGCGTTCCGCGCCGGGATACACGGCGTAACCGAGAGGCAGACAGGCGGCGGCCACCAACGCGGCGGCCAGCGAGAATTTTGAAGTGGTCATGGCGGTAACAGCGGCGGGCGTGGTGGTGGAAACGGCGGAAGTGGCGGTCGTGGTGGTGACGGCGGAAGTCGTCGCCGCGGCGGCGGCGAAAGCGCCACTGGCAATGGCCGCCGGCGCGGCCAGCGCGCCGATGGCGGCGGCGATCGTCATCGTGAAAATCGCGCCCGGTTGCGTGCGGCGCAGCGTGGTTTCGACGAGGCCCGCCAGACGCTCGCGCAGCAATTCGCGTCCCCGCGCCAGCCGCTGCTTCACCGCGTCCTCGCTGAGATCGAGCGCCGCCGCCACTTCGCGCACCGATTGCTCCTGGCGGTAAAACAACACCAGCGGCAGGCGATACGTTTCCGGCAGCCTGTCGAGCGCCTCGCGCACCAGCGCCGCTTCCTCCTCGCTGATCGCGGATTGATCCGGCGGCGGGTGGTCTTCATCCGCGGACTCCGTCTCCATCTCCCTCACCGGCCCGCCGCGCATCCGCCGCCGTTGTCCCAGCGCGGCATTGCGCGCGATCCGCGCCAGCCACGCGCGCACTTTTTCCGGCTCACGCACTTCGTGGATCTTCCGCCACGCCGTGATGAACGCCTCCTGCGCCGCGTCCTCGCTGGCCGCGAAATCACCGAGCACCCCCAACGCCACCCCGCACACCATCGCCTGATGCCGCGCCACGAGTTCCACAAAAGCCCGCTTGTCACCACGCTGGGCCGCCTTCACCAGCCCGGCATCGGGCGGTGAGGGCAAACTCCGGGAAAATGAGGCATCGTCCGTCATGAGGCGTGTCGTTCACCTCACTTGATGCGCCGAACCGCCCGCCGGTGACACAAACTTGCAAAAAATTCACGCCGCACCGGGAAGCTTTTTGGAGCGACGTCGGTTTGCCTCCGCTCTGGCGCACACCGGCTTGCCGGTGAGTCGAAAGCGGAGCGCGCGTCCCGGCGAGGGCCGCCCGACTTCCCCCGCCTCAAGGGGCAAGTCCCTCACTCCCCGCAAAGCGGAGGCAAGCCTCCGCACTCCAGGAGCGTCGATCCCTGATGTTTACCGACGACGACGCCAGCCAGCCAACCCGCCCAAGCCTGCGAGCAGGCTGATCACGGACGGTTCCGGAATGGCGACCACGGTCAGGTTGTCGATGAGCGTGAAGAGCAGGTCGGGATGCCGGGTCGTGCTGGCATTCACATCGGAAACTCCCAGCGCGATATTGTTGCCGCCCAAGGTCAGCCCGCCGATGTCGGCCGTGACGATGGGGACATCGTCGATGGTCCAGCTCACCGCGTCTCCATCCTTGGTGAGCACCACCTTGTGCCAGGCGAAGCCGAACGCGCCGGCCTGTGTCAGGCCGCCTTGGGGATTGAAATCACTATCCGGGCCGTCATCGTCAAATTCGGCCAGGGCCAGGGCCAATTGCTCCGTGGGCGCGCTGTGGGGGGCCAGCGTGGTGATCGACGTATAGTAGGCGTTGGCGCTTTGATTCGCGGTGGCGTCGCTGCCCGCGGCATAAATATTGGTCGAGGGTGGAGCGAACGTGCCCGACCCCAAAAAAGCGCGATAATCGTTCGCGATGCCGCCATCGCCCGTGGTGGCGAAGGCCACCCCGTCGATCGTGGTGCCGGCGAGGGCGCCGGGATTTCCCAACACCAGCGGCACCGTCCCCGAAGTGCCCACGGCAAAGAGAATGTTGTTGGTGCCACCGGGTGAATTGACATTGTCCGCCAAGCCGGAGGCATTGGCCGTGCCGTTGAAATTGGACCACGCGTAAAACGTCGCTTGGTAACGGGAGCCGAAATCCAAGCCCGTCGGCGAGACGGACAACCCGGACGTGACACCGGCCGGCCGGGTGGTCACGGGCGCGGCCGCGCTGCCGGGGATGTTGGCGCGCAACCGCAGGGCCAGCGTGTCGCTCGATCCCGGCGCGGCGGGAATGCCGTAGGCCGAATAGTCAAAGCCGAACTCGGCGGATTGCTGGGCCGCATTGGCCTCCGGCGCCACGTTCACCGTCCAATTCGCGCTGGTGTCGGCATTGAAATTGTCGCTGAACAAAACCGCCGACCGCCCGGTGGTGGTGGCGGCCACCAGCCCGGCGGCGAAAAGGAGTGGGGTCGTGCGTTTCATGTCGGTGAGTGTGGTGTGTGGTTTCGGGTGATGACCTGTCTCAATGAGGTGGAAATCCTGGCTGTCATCAGAGCATTTAACCATTCAAAAACAAGCAGATAATATGCCATCCCACGGCCGGGCATCTTCTGAAGCCGGAGCGGACATGGCGGCGGATGGCGGTGCGATTACCCCAAATAGA
>CAZQUC010000187.1:0-8278 GCA_964596095.1 uncultured Enterobacteriaceae bacterium | reverse complement strand
CTCGCCGCCTCGCTGTCGCGCAGCAGGCTGCCAAAGCCCAACGCGCCGAACCCCAGCGTGCACTTCGTCAGAAAGTCCCGCCGGGTCAGAAAGTAAGAACGAGGATCGACTGGATGATGCGATTTCATCGGAAGCGGAAAAAGGGCGGGCCTTTCATTGGCAAAAAGTGCCGCGCCGCCTGGAAACCTCAACCCGCCCACGCCCCTAGCCGCGCCTCAGCCACCGCCTCAGTGAACGCGTTTTGGAGTGCGGACGGCTTGCCTCCGCTCTGGGGGGTAAGGGGCTTGCCCCTCGCGGTGGGGGAAGGTCGATCAGCCATCGTCAGGGAGCTTCCCGGGTTCTATCACTCTCCCTCCGCTTCGGCTCACCGGCAAGCCGGTGAGCCCGAAAGCGGAGGCAAGCCTCCGCACTCCAGAAAGCCTCACGGGTGCACCCACCGCAGCGCGATGGCGATGACGGCGGGCATGGTGAAGAAACTCACCGCCGTGGTGTAAACCAACACCCGCACGGCGGTAGCCTCGTGGCCGCCGTATTGCCGTGCGATGAGGATGGGGAACATGGCGGCCGGCATCGCGGCCTGGATGGCCAGCACGTCGCGCAGGGTCGCGGTCAGCGGCAGCCAGCGCGCCACGACCAGCATGAGCGCCGGCAGCGCCACCAGCCGCAGCAGGATCGACCCCAGCGGCGCCTTCCACTCCCGCAGCGCGCCGCGTTCGGCGAGCAGGTCCGCCAGCGTGGCGCCGGAAACCATGATGCCGAGCGGAAAGGCGCACGCGCCCACCATTGAGATGAAACGCAGCAGCCAGGTCGGGTAATACGCATCGAGCCGCAGCAGGTTGAGCGCGACGCCCAGCACGATGGCGGCCACCACCGGATTGAGCACCTGCCGCAACCCGCCGCGCCAGTCACCACTCAGCATCACCACCCCCACCGTCCAGATCACCACCTCGATGCCCAGCGTATAGACGAAAACCACGCCTTTCCACTTCTCGTCCGGCAGGATGGCTTCCATGATCGGAATCGGCAGGTATCCGTAATTCTGCACCGCCGTGGCGAGCGCGAAGGTGCGCCGCCCCTGGCTCACTCCGAGGCCTAAGCACGGCCCGGCCAGCCAGCCCAAGACCAGCCCGAGCAAAACGAAGCCGACACCGCACAGGACAGGCGGCACGAGATTGCCCCGCTCATGCAACGCGGGATTACCGGCCAGCGCTTGGAGAATGTAACATGGATACGTGACGTGGAGGGTCAGCGTCAGCAGCGCGCCGTCGGCCGCGCGCGGCATTTTCCCCCCATGCCGCAGCCCGTAGCCGGCGGCCATGATGAGGAAGATAGGAAGGGTGGCGGCGAAAATGGTGGCGTAGGAAACCATCGGAAGCCCGCGAGCATGGCGGTGCTCGCCAGGGTTTCCAGCGCCGGGTGAGAACCCCCTCCATCAATGTTCGTGCGCCTCTTATAGAAGAATCCCCTTTCAAAGCGAAAAATCACAACCTCTCTTAATTCATACTAAAAAAATATATATTTGACATGGTTGATTCTAGTGTTAAACCATCGACGCGGCGGACGTGAACTCTTCACAAGGAACGTCCCCGCCATTCGCCAGCGGACCGGACCTCCGGCCGCCGGACGGATGACCCGAACCACCCTGACCAGGGAGTTTTCTTCATCTCTTCGCCTCGCATCCCACCCGGGACCGGGACGCTGAATTCGGAAACGGGCGCCAGCTTGGCGTGCCGACGTTTCCTCACCCTGACACAAGGCCATCATGCTGATTTGGAAGCACATCTTCGTTTCAATTTTCCATCCGTCCGCCGCAGCCCTCGGGCCGGGAGCGGTGGATTTTTCCTGTTGTGAGAGGGCCACGGGCGGTTGCCGGCGCTGAGCGCGATTCGCCGGTCCCTTCCTGTTGGCAGCCGACGAATCGGTCGGAAAACACCCTGGTGATGCCGGAGGCATGCCTCGCGGCTTATCCCCCTCTCTCTGAAATCCACTGATCGAAAACACCTTTATTAAATTTCTAATAACCAAATCTGATTCATGAAAAAAAATCTCACCTTCTTCCCCCTGGCGGCATGGTTCGCCGCCACTTTCCTGCTCGCCGCGACGACCGCGTCGGCGGAACGGGTTCCCGAACCCGTCTCCGGAGACCTCTTTCTGGGTTTTCGGTCTCCGGGCACGGATGAATCCTATCTGGTCAAAATCGGCCTCGATTCCATCTTCCGCACGGCAGCGGCCGATTCGACCTTTGAAGTTACCGGATTGGGTAACATCGGCGCCGACCTGACTTCCAAATACGGCGCCAACTGGCATTCGCGGGACGATGTGTTTTGGGGCATTTTCGGGCAGCGGCCTTCGGCCAATTCCATCGTGTATGCTTCCAAAGAGCGATCTCCGGCCAGCGAACAGTCGGAGCCATGGCCGGAGCTGACCACCACCGCCCGCAACGCCACCTCCAATGCCATCACCGCGGTATTGGAAGCCATCGGCGGCTACCGCCAGTTGGAGGCGACCGCCAACAGCCCCGTCGGGGCTTTTCAAAGCGGCGCGGTGGCGACAGGGCCGGCCAATTACAAATTCCAGGTCGAAACGCCCGGCACCAATGATTTTGGCTCGCTCAGCGAATGGACACGCATCGAAGGCGACTTCGGCGAGGGTGTCGGCGGCACGGCGCTCGATCTTTACCGCATCGCCGGCACCGGGGTTTCGTGGGTGGGGTATTTCACCCTTTCCGAAGCCGGGGTGCTGACTTTTTCCAACGCGGCGACGGAGCCTCCGGTGGAAGAGGGTGACTTTCTCATCACGGCCGTGGAGAAATCCGCGACCGACGTGCGGCTGACCTTCCCCGCCGCCGCCAACACCGGTTACACCATCGAATACAAAGAGACACTCACCGACGCCACGTGGCAGACCGTGGGCACGGTGGCGGCCGCCGATCCCGCGCCCGCCGGGGAGTTCACCGACACCGACGCCACGCGCCTCGCCAAAGCGAGCGGCTTCTATCGCGTGGTGAAGGACTCGTAACCACGCCTCCCTACCATTTTTTTCCTCCCGACCGGAAGACCGGAGGGGCTCAACAACAACAACCGATCCTCATCGGCTTCACGGCGGAAAGACTTAGGGAATCGCCACTCGCAGAGGGAACGATCCCGATCCTACCGCCACCACCAACTCAATTACTATGTCATTCAAATCCATCAGGAACTTTACCGGGGCGATCCTGGCCCTGGTTTCGCTAGGGAGCGTGGCTCCCGCGGCGACCGTGGCCAACCCCAACTCGGGCGATATCTTCATCGGCTTCCGCACCACCGGACCCGATGCTTATCTCATCAATGTCGGCTCGGATACGGTATTCCGTAACGCTGCGCCGGGTTCGACCCAGATCATCGACGGTCTCGGTGACATCGGCGCCGACCTCACCTCCATTTTCGGGGCCAACTGGAATACCCGCGCCGATCTTTACTGGGGCGCGTTCGGCGTGCGCTCCTCGGCGAACTCGATCGTCTATGGCTCACGGGAAAGACCGTCGGCCGACACGCAGAGCGCGACGTGGTCCACCTTGGACGCCACCGCGCGCAATGCCACCGCCAGCCAGATCACCAGCGTGTTGCAACTCACCGGTGGTTACCAAGGCAGTGAGTCCACCGGGAACAGCCTGGTGGCGGTCCATCAGGGCAAACCGGGCACCGGCGTCACGCCACCCACCGGCGCGTCCAGTTATTACACCCAAGTGGCCACGCCGGGCACCAACGATTTCGGTTCGCTCAGCGAATGGACGCGCATCGAAGGCGATTTTGGCGAGGGCGCGGATGGCACCTGGCTGGATCTCTACCGCTTCGCCGGCACCGGCACCACTTATGTGGGTTACTTCAGCATCAGTGACTCCGGCGCGCTGAGCTTTACCGCGCCGGGGGTAATTCCCGAACCGGCGGTCACCCTCCTTTTCGGCGCGGCTTCCGCCCTGCTCCTGGGCCGCCGCCGCTCGTCCGCACGCCTCTAACATCCACCACCCGATCCCAACCACCACTTAACCTGTAAGCACACCTACTCTTATGAAAACACTTGTCACTCTCACCGCTGGCGCGCTGGCCTTGGCCACCGCCGCTTCCCTGGACGCGCAGACCGTCATCCGTTTCGTTGCCTCCAACGGGGACCGCAACGCCACCCAGACCGCCATCTCCAAACTGCTCGATCCTGGCTGGAAATTCCAGGGCATCGTGACACCTGAGGGCAACACGCAGCAAGGCGGCCCAACCGGTCCGTTCCTGAATTCCAACTTCGGAACCTGGAACGGCACCTATCAGGGGCAGCCGGTCATCATCAAAACCAACTACGCCGGCGCGTTGGCCGGGATTGCCGCGATCGCCGGCAACACCGAGCAACGGTTTCCGATCAGCGATGGCACCGGCACGGGACCGATCACGACAGCCCAGTCCGAACCCGGCATCGCGGATTTCGGATTTTCCACCAACTTCCAAACCACCTCTCCCTTCCTCGGGGTGTATGAAGGAGTGACCTACAATCCGATCGTCGAGGAAATCGTCGGCGTCTCGCCGCTCGGCTTTTATGCCAGCCCCGGTTTCCCGGCCGAGGCGGCCAATCTGACCACGCAATTGGCGCAACTCCTCTACACCACGGGTGCGGTGCCGCTGTCTCTCTTCACCGGCAATCATGATGCCGACGCCAACAAGATCGTCTATGCCATCGGCCGCAACACCGATGCCGGCCAACGTTTCGGCGCTTACACCGAAGTCGGGCTGGGCACCAGCACCGCGGCCCGCGTGTGGCAGCCGGTTATCACCGGTGAGCGCACCACCCTCAACGGCATTATTTCCGGAGGCACGGCCTCGTCCCATATCCTGTGGCCGCCGGAAACCGTCAGCGGCATCTTCAGCCCCCTGGGCAGCGGCGGTTACTCCAGCGGCGCGTTGCTGGCCGACAAACTGACCCTCACCCTTGGCTCCGATGCCTACAAAGGGAAGTATTTCGATGAAGATACGGAAACCGACCAGTTCCTCTATCCCAACGCCACCACCGGCTATTACATCGGCTATCTCACTCCCGGCGACGGCAACTCCCGTGTGTTGGGCACCACCGGAAACGTGCCCGAAGCCAATCGTGGCGTGGCCTTGAAATGGAACGGCGTGGAACTGACCAATGACAACGTCCGCAGCGGCCGCTACACCGCCTGGCTTTACAACCGGCTCATCCGCCGCCAGGCACCCGACACCATCCTCACCGGCTTGAAGCAAACCTTCGCCTTCGCGCTGCGCGACCAGATCAAGACGGTCGATGCTCCGGCGGGCGGCGGTCTTTTCGATGACACCACCTTCAAGGTGCGCCGCACGGCCGAAGGTGGCCTGGTGGTGCCGAAGTGATCGCGTCGGCCTGCGCCGGCTCCTCCCGTCCGCAGGGTTCCTCTCCCGACCCTGCGGGATAAAAACCTTTTCCTCCCCTCCCTTCCCATAATCACACCGTTGACCGTCTCTCCAGCCCCGAATCGAGCGGAGGCTGGAGGGCGGTCAACGGTTTCCGTTGTCATGAGTTATCGTTTTTCTCTCTGGTTTCTCCTCGTGGCCGTTTCCCTGGCGGGAATCGGCGCGCTGCGTCGTGGAGACAATGCCGGGGAGAACGACCGCGCTCTCGCCAGGGCACGGGTGACGGACCCCGCTTCCTCCCGAGCCTTTTCCTCCGTGGTGGAAGCCCGCCGCGAAACCGCTGCCGAAGCGGACCATGACGCTCACACGCCGGAAGCGCCCGCGCCGCGGTTGCCCGCCTTGGGCTGGGGCCGTCAGCCACCGGCTGCGCCGGAAACGACCGGGGAAGCACCGGCCCGTCACGCCCGCTCCGCCACGCCGCCAGCCCACGGCTCGGGACCACGGCCCACTCCCGCGCGACGGGCCGCCGCGCCGATCACGTTCCGAACCATCGATCCCACACAACCGGGCAATTCCTTTGCCGAAAGTGGCGTGCGGGTTGCTGTTGAAGGGCAGCAGCAAGGCGGCGAGGCCGCGGCGCTCGACATCACCCTCTCGCTCGATGCGGAGGCCGCCGATCAGGAAACGACCGAGGCCGCGGCGCCACGCATCTCTTCCCACAACCCCTACCGACGCGGCGGCTTCACCCGCGAAGAAGAACTTTTCCGCGCCAAATGGGGGTGGGCGGCCTTCGATCGCGTGCAACGCGAGTTGAAAGGCTTCTCCAACGCCCCACCCTCACCGTGATCTTCCTCCGACCGACCATGCTTTCACCGCGCCGCCCACGCTCCATTTTCACCGGTTCCCGCCTCCGCCACGGATGGCGCGTGGGCCTCGTGTGGTGGAGCGCGCTCGGCGTCGCGGTCGTGGCCCAGGCGCCGCCGGAAGAAGGAAACGCCGCCCCGGCCGCGCCGACCTTCTCCGTGCAGGAATACCGCGTGCGCGGCTCGACCACGCTCCCGCCGCTCGTGGTGGAAAAGGCGGTCTATCCTTTCCTCGGCCCCGGCCGCACGGTCGAAGATGTGGAAGGCGCGCGGGCGGCGTTGGAAAAGGCGTTCCGCGACCAAGGTTACCAAACAGTGGCCGTCGATGTGCCGGCGCAGGATCCGCGCACGGGCGTCATCGTGCTCGAAGTTTCCGAAAACCCGCTGGGCCGCGTGCGCGTCCGGGGGGCGCGGTATTTCGCGCCGTCGGTCATCAAACAGCGGGCCACCGCACTGGCGGAAGGCCGGGTGGTGAATTTCCAGGAGGTGACCAAGGACATCGTGCGGCTCAACCAATGGCCCGACCTGCAAGTGACGCCCGAGTTGAAACCCGGCGCGAAGGAAGGCACCGTCGATCTCGATCTCGTCGTCAAGGACACACTGCCGCTGCACGGCAGCATCGAACTCAACAACCGCTACAGCGCCGACACCACCGAGCTGCGGCTCAACGGCTCGATCAGCTACAACAACCTGTGGCAGCGCGGCCACGGCGTGGGCTTCAATTTCCAGGTCGCTCCGGAAAACACTGACGACGCCAAAGTCTATTCCGCGTATTACCTCGCGCGCTTCCTGCATCTCGACTGGCTCAGCCTGCTGCTGCAAGCCACCAAGCAGGATAGCAACATTTCCACGCTCGGCGGCGTCGCCGTCGCGGGACGCGGGGAAATCGTCGGCCTGCGCGCCATCATCGCGCTGCCCTCCAGTGAGAAATTCTTCCAGTCAGTCAGCCTCGGCGCGGATTACAAACACTTCGACGAAAACATCCTCATCGGCGGGACCGAGTTGGCCTCGCCGGTGACGTATTATCCGCTGAGCGTCAATTACGGCGCGACGTGGTTCGGCAAAGGGCACAGCACGGAGTTGAACGCGGGCCTGAATTTCCATGTGCGCGGCGTGGGCAACGATTCGGTGGAGTTTGAAAACAAGCGCTATCAGGCCGACACCAATTATCTGTATCTGCGCGGCGACCTCACCCACACCCACGACCTGCCCGGCGGCGCGCAGGTGGCGGTGAAGATCCAAGGCCAGGCCTCCAGCCAACCGCTCATCAACAGCGAGCAATTCGCCGCCGGCGGCCTCGGCACCGTGCGCGGGTATCTCGAATCCGCCGTGCTGGCCGACAACGCCCTGCTCGGCTCGCTGGAATTGCGCAGCCCGTCCTTCGTCACCAAGGCCGGCGAGTGGCGCGTCTATGCCTTCGTCGAAGGCGGACGGCTCACCCTCCACGATGCCCTGCCCGAGCAGGAGGACGACTTCGATCTCGCCAGCGTCGGCATCGGCACGCGCTTCAAACTCTGGAACCACCTCGGCGGCTCCTTCGATCTCGGCTTTCCCCTCATCGACCGCGGCACCACCCGGCAAGGCGAGGCACTCGCCACCTTCCGGCTGTGGGCGGAATTCTGAACGACGGCTTCACCTTTACTTCAACGGACCATCTGCATGGACAATCGACCGACAGTTGACGAAATCTTCACTCAAAAACGCTGGACCTTCTTCCGGCGCACACTGCTCGCCAGCCTGCTGGGGCTGGGCGCGAGCGCGTTGGCCTCCGCCGCCGACGACGATACGTGGTGGAATCCCGAATGGCCGCTGCGCAAGCCGGTCACCTTCTCGCCCGGCGCCGATCTCGCCGAACCGGTCGCCAACGCCGCCGTGCTCCTGCGCCTGCACGACGGGAATTTCAACTTCGCCGCCACCAAGGAAGATGCGAGCGATTGGCGCTTTGTGGCCGAGGATGACAAAACGGTGCTGCCGCATCATCTCGAGCGCTATGATGCCTTGCTCAACGAAGCTTTCGTGTGGATTCGGCTGCCGGAGGTCAAG
>CAZQUC010000186.1:0-8286 GCA_964596095.1 uncultured Enterobacteriaceae bacterium | reverse complement strand
GCCGGCGCGTTCCCGCGTGGGAAACCATTTTTCACTTGCGCGAGGCCGCAGGTATGGGAATCTCTCGGCCCCTTGCCCCTTTCTCCTATGGATGGAAGGCGGCGGACCATGCACACTCCTGAGTAGCTCAGCGGCAGAGCGGGTGGCTGTTAACCACTAGGTCGCAGGTTCGAACCCTGCCTCAGGAGCCAGTTTTCCTCAGTGGGCCATTTGCGTCCAGCGCTCTCATTCGACGGCGATACTCCACGGAATGACTTGCCTGCGGGCGGCTTGTGCGCTTATATTAGGACGCAGCAACCAAACCCACCAAGGAGGCTCCGATGGATGATCTGGCCGCACTGCAACAAAAACTGGCAACCCTGGAAGGCGAATTGCGCGCGACGTTGACGCGATTGGAACGGCTCGAGAAGGAATTTCGCGACGAAGACCGGCGGGTGTGCGCGTTGGAGCGCGAGGTCAAGCACGAGCAGGAGCTGATCGACCGGCTGGAGCACGGGATTCCGGTGGGGCTGTGAGCAGCATCCGGGCCGGAGGCGTCATGGAGGAGGCCAGCGCGACTGGCGCGTGGTGGCAGTTTCCGAACGAAGATTCAACGGCGGACCGCTTTCCGTGTCTGAATGACGATGATTCTTTCCAGCTCACGGAGGTGGCGGGTGGCCGCGGCGTCCCGGCGCGCGCGCGGCGCGGCGCTGGTGGCGGTGCTGTTCGTCATCGGCACGTTGAGCCTGATGCTGGCGACGACCGCGCTGCTGGTGCGCGGGGATGCGGAATTGGCGACGAACTTGAACAAGTCGTTTCGCGCCACACAATTGGCCGAGATGGGGCTGGCCATCGGCGCGAATCCGGTGGTGAAAAAGACGGACGCGCAATTGCTCAACCAGCGGATTTCCGACGACGAGTCGTTCTCGGTGAAGCTGCGGGGCGAAGGCGGCAAGTTCAACATCAACTCGCTCGCCTTGCAGGCCAAGGCCGATCCGGGGGAAGGCCGGCGCTTTCTGGAAATCGTGCTCTCCGCGCTGGGCTTCGAGGACAACGACGGGCGCCGGCTGGCCATCGACAATCTCATCAACTGGGTGGACGAGGACGATGTTCCCGAAGGCGCCCGCGACACTTACGAAAGAGAGCAGTATGAGCGCGAGGGGTTCTTCAATTACCCTTTCAACCGTCCCTTCTACAATCTCGACGAGTTGCTGCTGGTGCGCGGCATGGAGATTCTGCCTGGTGTGTGCCCGGAATGGCGGGATTATTTCACCATCTACAGCGCCGGGAAGCTGGACGTGAACGAGGCGAGCGCGGAGTGCCTGGCCATCGCGTCGCTGGAAGGCGTGGACGAGGCGCAACGGTATTACCGGCAACAACTGGAGGCGCAACTGGACGACCGCGCCCGGCCCAACGAGCACGTGGTGGATGCCCAGGAGGTGCTCGACATGCGCTGGGGCCGCGACGGCATCGAGCACACCGAGGACGACGAGCAGATCGACGTCAATACCGTGGCCACGATGATGGGGCTGGACCCGGAAGTGGCCTCGGTGCGCTTGGTCAACCAGGACCAGACGACCCGCATCGAAGCCACCGCCACGGTGGGGGATTTGCGCAAGCGCGTCGTCATGGTCGTCCGCAACCGGAACCAGAACCCGCAGATTCTCATGCGGGAGGAGGTGCCGTTGTTTGATTGAGAATGCCCGCGGCGGCGGCGTGGCCGTCATCGATCCTCAGCCAATTGTCGATTGCTAAATGTTGAATGCGCAATACAAACCAGACTTCGTCCGCCGCCCGTTCCCGTGGGGCCGGACCGGCGTGCGCGCCGTGATCCGGCTCGCGCGTCCGCGTTGTCTTCCGCCCGCCGCCTGAACTTTTACCACCCCTCATCCATTGGCCGCCAAGAACAAACACGAAACCACGCTGCTGTGTCCCGACGAGGAAGGCTGGACGCTATGGCGGCAGACGCCCGGCGCGAACGATGATGTCGCCGTGCCGTTCGAGCCGGTGGGACCGGTCTCGTCCGCCGCCGACGGTTCGCCGGCCACTTTGGCGGGCGCGCGCCTTTATGGCTTCCCGGTGCGCGCCGCCTTCGCCGTGCCGCTGTGGATTCCCTCCACGGAAGCCGAGGCGGTCGAGGGCGCGATGGATATGCAGTTGGAAAAGCTTTCCCTCAAGCCGGAGCCGGGCGCGGGGCATCTCGTCGAGCAGCAGACGCTGGAGCAGACCGACGGCCAGACGCTGGCCCTCGCCATCGTGCTCAATGAGCGGCAGTTGAAGAATTGGCCGACGGGCGGGATTCCGGAGCGGTTCGAGGTCACGCCGTCCCTGTATTACCTGCCCGACAACAGCTTGGTTTTGTGGAAAGAGCTGGGCAAGATCGTCGCCGTGCTGACCCGCCGCGACCGCCCGGTGCATTTCCAGTCGCTGGGCGCACGGGAGGTGACCCCGGCGGCGGTGCATGAGTTGGAGTTGATCCTCATGCAGTTGGAAATGCAGGATTTGGCCGGGGATATCGAGCAGGTGGTGCTGTGGACCGACGCGGTGCAGCCCGAAGGCGAGACTGCGCTACGCCAGGCTTTCGGCGTGCCGGTCGTCCGGCAGCGGAAGCCCGGCCCCGCCCTGCCCGCGGCCACCGCCGGGTTTCTGCCGCGCCAGGTGGCCGAGGCGCGGGTGGCGGCGGCGCGGAAGAAGCGGATCATCCAGCTCGCGTCCGCCGCGGCGGCGGTTTACGTGGTCGCGGCCTCGGTGTTCGTGTTTTTCTGTTTTCAGGACGTGTGGAAGGAGAAAGAACTCCGCCAGCAGCGCAACGCGCTGGACCAGGTGGCGGGAAATGTCGATGCCGAGCGCACGCGCTGGCTGCAAATGCTGGAAGTGACCCACGGCGCCCGCTATCCACTGGAGCGTTTTTACCAAGTGACCAAATCGCTCGACGAAGGCAGCCAGGTGCGCCTGCGCGGCTTCGAGTTCGAGCGTGACAAACTCATCATCAAAGGCGAAGCCGAAAATGTGCCGAAAGCGATCAATTACCAAAACGCCGTGCAGCGCGATCCCTCGCTCACGGATTATGAATGGGTGAAAAATTCGCCCAAAAACAACAAGGCGGGCTTCGCCGACTTCGAACTCGTAGGAAATCTGATCCATGCGCTCCCTGACACTCCGTGAACAACGCCTGCTGCTGATCATTTCGGTGGTGGCCTTTCTGGTCGTCAATTTCCTCGGTTACGAGTGGTTGGCGAAGAAACGGCTCCGTGCCCAGGCCTCCCAGCGCGCGCTCAAGCAGGAAATCGTGCGGCTGAAGGAATTGGAGACCTACAAGCCTTCCGCCGACGTCAACAGCCTCTGGCTCGACCAGCGCCTGCCCGCCTACAAGGACGTGGACCAACTGGAGACGTATCTTTACAACATCGTGCTCAGCCGGGCCACCGCGGCCAATGTGGAATTGACCAAACGCGATCCGCGCCCGACCCAGAGGGGCGATCTCGTGCATCGCTCCATCATGGACGTCGAACTGACCGTGCCGATGAGCGATCTGGTGGTGTTTTTGCATTCGTTGCAGGACCGCGAGGCATTCCGCTATATCAGCCGCTTGAAGATGGTCCCCACCAAGGACGAGGAGCAGGTCCGCTGCGAGTTCAGCATCGAGCAATGGTGGCGCGCGGACAGCGAGGAAATCATGGGCGCCGGCCCGGGCGCGGCCCCGACCCTGATGGACGTGCCGGCAATCGTGCCCTCGCGCCCGACAGAAGATGAACAGGATGGCGGCCAGGGAGTCGAAACATCGGGAGGACCGGCTCCGGCGGGTTCCACCGCCACGGCGGCCACCCCTTCCCTGCCTCCGCCGCCCCGATGATGTCACCCCTTCTCTTCTGAAAAGCTATGAAACACAAGAACTTTCATCGTCCGGTCCTCGGCGTGTGGCTCGCCGCCGCGGTGGCCCTCATGGCCGCGGGAAGCCTGCGCGCGCAGAACACCCCGCCGCCGCCCAAGACCGCCGGCGAGGGGGGCGCGGCCCCTGGCGCCACGGGCGCCGCGCCGGAGGACCCCGCCGGGCTGGATCCGCTTTCGCCCGATCAACTCAAACAATACGATCTCGACCATTACGAGAAGATCCGGGAAAAATCGCCCTTCTCCTTCAAGATCGTGAAACAGGAAGGCCCGCCGCCAATTTCCTTCGCGGCGGATTTGACGTTGGCGGGCTTCACCATCGATGCCGGCAAAGACGTCACCTTCGCCAGCCTCGTGGATAAAAAGCAGAATCTGCGCTTTGTCATCAACTCGCAGACGCCCAACAAGGACGGCATCCAGTTGGTCAAACTCAACCGCGGGCAGACCTTGCTCGAAAGCACGGTGCTGGCGCGCAAAGGCGTGGAGGAAGCCACCATCGCGGCCGACAAGCAGATCGTCGAGCGCAAGGCCGTAGGAGGCAACCCGGCCGCCGGCGCCCAGGTGGCCCAAGCCGGCCGTGCGCCCGGCCAGCCCAACCCCGGAGGCAACGTCCCAGGCGGCAACCGCAACAACGTGCAGGGCCAGATCAATCAGCAATTGCGGCCCCCGGGCGCGCCCGCGCAGGGAAATCCCGCCGGTGGCAACGCCCCCGCTGCCGCCGGAGCGCTCCCGCCCGGAGTGACACCGCAGCCCGTGCCCACCACCGCCTCCGGCGTGCCCATGTCCGCGGGCGATCAGGCGGCGGCAGCGGCCGGCATCCTGCCGCAGGCCCAACCTGGGCTGCCCGGCGCTAATGCTGGCAATTCGCAACAGAATAACCAACGTCCGGCCCGCCGCCGCGTCATCCTGCCTCCGCCGGGGGGCAATTGAGCAGGCAAGAGCTGGTAAGATAATGAGCAAACGATGAGGAAGAATCGATTCCTCCTTAAAATAGCTCATTATCAATGTATTAATTCATCCCTCATCCTTCATATTTCCAACAGTTCTCATGGATAAGCCTGTCGCCAAATTCTTCATCCCTTCCGCCTTGGCGGTCGGATTGCTGGTCGTGTTGCGCGCCCAAAACCAATCGCCGTCCAACCCGCCCGTCGAATCCCCTGCGACGCCCGCCGCGCCTGCTGGTCCGAGCCGTCGGCTGGCCCAGCCCCGCACCGTGGCCACGCCGCAGCTTCCCCCAACCCCGGCTCCCATTTCCGCCGCGGCCGCGGCAGAGGAGACAGAGAACGCCGAGCCTGACCCGGACGCGGAGGCGTCCAATGCCGCGGCGGAAGAGGCCACTCCGGAAACACCGGAGCCGGTGGTCGAAATCCCCACTTCGCCGACGGTGGAAACACCTTTCCCAGCCGGCCAGACGCCGGCGCAACCCGGCACCGTGGTTCCTCCCGGTTCCGCCGCTCCCCCGCCGTCGCCCCCTCCGGGTGGCCCGCGCGCGCCCCGCGGCGGATTCCCGCAACCCCCGGCTCCGGGTCAAGCGCCGTCGGGTTTTCCCGATAGCCCGTCCGCGCCGGTCGTGACCGGCGCCGGCCCCTTCACCGCTCCCGGCACGACAAGTTTGGACGCCAGCGGCGAGGTCCGCGAGATCGAATTCAACGAAGCGACGATGGATGTCTCCGACATCCTCGACAAATACGAGGCCTTCACCGGTCGCAGCACCATGCGTTCCGCCGCGGTGCAGGGCGTGCAATTGCCCCTGCGTAGCAACGGCATGATGACCCGCAGCCAGGCCGCCCGTTACATCAAAGATTTCTTATTGCTCAACGGGTTCAGCATCGTGCCCTCCGCGATTGAGAATGTGGACAAGGTCCTCCCCACCGCCACCAATCCGCAATTGCAGCAAGGGCTGGGCACCCATCCGGTCTATTCCAAACCTGATGATCTCCCGCCTGACGAGCAGATCGTGAATTACATTTTGTATTTGAAGAACATCGGCGCAGAAGAAGCCATGCGTTCCCTTCAGCCGATCATCGGCCAGACCACCGGACCGGTCAGCAAGATCACCGCCATCCCCGCCGCCGGCGCGCTCATCCTCACCGACAACACCCCCGTCATCCGCGCCGCCATCGCCATCGCCGATAGCATCGACGTGCCCACCGTCGCGGTGGTGAAGAAATTCTTCCAACTCGAACGCGCCGACGCCGAGGAAGTCGCCGGCGTGCTCACGGAGATTCTCCAGGCGCAAACCCGGCTGCGCAGCCAGCAATCCGGCGCCACCCGCGGCGTGCCGGTCAATGCCGCGGCGCAGGGATTACAGCAACAAGGCTTGCCGCCGGGAGTGCTCCCGCAAGGCCAGGCCCAGGCCGAAGGCGGGGGCGGCGGCGCCGCCCAGCCCCCCGACGAAAGCACCGTCATTGTTAAAGCCATCACCCGCACCAACGAGGTGCTCATCTCCGGCCGTCCGAGCGATCTCCTGTATCTCGAAGACCTCATCGAGGAGCTCGACAAAAAGGCCAATGTCAAGAACCTCAAGCGCTTCTCGCTCCGGTTCATCCGGGTGGAGGACTTCCTGCAGGTCGCCCAGGACGCCATCAGCCGCGGCCAGGAAGTCATCGCCGGCGGCGGTGGCAGTGGCGGCTCTCCCGTGGGGGCCGCCGGGGGCGCGCGCCAAGGGGGCGGAGGCGGTGGCTTTGGTGGCGGTGGCGGCTTCGGCCAGACGGGGAATTTCAATGCCGGAGGCGGTTCTCGAGCCTCCACCAGCGCCAACCGTTCCCGCACTGGCGCCTCCGCCACCACCGGGTTCGGCGGGGGCGGCGGCGGGGGCGGATTGGCCAGCGGCCGCAGCTCCTCTGCCGGGGGCTCCGGCGCCGATCTCGTGCCCAGTTCCACCATCGTCGGCAAAACCCTCCTCATCGCCGAACCGCGCTCCAACACCCTCCTCGTCGCCGGTCCGCCCGAGCACCTCGACCGCATCGAGGAAGTGCTCAAGGAAATGGATCGCAAGCCTTGGCAGGTCAGCATTTCCGCCGTCATCGCCGAAGTCAGCCTCACCGACAGCCAGGAATACGGCCTCGACCTCGTGCGCCGCGTGCAATCCGATTGGGCCGGCAGCTTCAAGAATATTCCCGGCGGCGCGGTCATCGACCCCAGCACCCTCAATACCGTCGAAGCCTTCCAGGACATCGGCTCCGGCCTGAATATTTACGGCGCGTTCGGCGAGTTCTTCAACACCTACATCCGCGCCTTGGAAAGCACCGGCCGCGTCCAGGTCATCTCCCGCCCCTTCATCTTCACCGCCAACAACAAAGAGGCCAACATCTCCATCGGCCGCCGCGTGCCCGTGCCCGCCTCCTCGCAATCCAGCGTCGTCACCGGCAACACCACCACCTTCAACACCAACATCGAATACGAGGACGTGAACCTCGGCCTCACCGTCGTGCCCCTCATCAATTCCCGCGACGAGATCACCCTCACGCTCTTCCAGAACAAGGACGACGTGCTGAATTACGTCAACGTCGGCAACCAGTCCGCGCCGGAAATCTCCCAGCAGGAGTTGACCACCGAGATCTCCGTTCCCAACGGCGGCATCGCCGTCATCGGCGGCAGCATCCAGGAAAAAGACAACGCCAACCACAACGGCCTGCCGTGGCTGACCCGCATCCCCATCCTGCGCAATCTCATCGGCAATACCGACAAGACCAAGACCCGCAGCGAGTTGCTCATCTTCA
This sequence comes from uncultured Enterobacteriaceae bacterium, assembly GCA_964596095.1. Taxonomy (GTDB): domain Bacteria; phylum Verrucomicrobiota; class Verrucomicrobiia; order Verrucomicrobiales; family V1-33; genus CAJBME01. The sequence goes on along the minus strand of CAZQUC010000186.1, from coordinate 697 downwards.
TCCAGCCCCGCATCGTCGCCACCTCCGAGGAACTTGAGGGCATGCACACCGACCATCTCCGCCGCACCGTCATCGGCAAGCAAGCCGAGCGCTTTGCCCAGCCCCCTTACAATACCAGCGACGTGAAAATCCCCACCGAAACCGGTGACATCCCCCTCGATTCCGGCGCCCTGAGGACCGGCCGCGCCACCGGTGCCGCGCCTGTTTACGAAAACGCTGCCGCCACCGGCCAGCAACCCCTCAAATCCCTCACCTACGACAGCACCATTCCCGAGGAAAAACGTCGCAAAGCCTTTTGGGAAAAGGAAGCCCCCGCCGACCCGGCCCCCCAACCCGCCGCCGACCCGACCAAAAAACGCCCCAACCGCCTCTTGCCGTGGAACTGGGGCAAAAAGGCCGCCGATCAATGAGACCACCTCCTCCCGAACACCCCCCATCGAGTCCCACTGGACCGAAAAACCCCGCCCAGCAAGGTCAATTCCGGCTCTGATCGGCAATATTGAAAGGCGTATCCTGAAGAAAATCAATTATTTACCACGGAAATCCGCCTTCATGAAAAAATCCCAAAAAAAATCACAGAATCACTTGCCAACCGCCGAACAATCTCCTAGAGTCAAACTCGCCCACCAGAAAAATCACCCTATTCCCATGAAAACGTCAACTCGCATTCTGACAGGTGCCGCGCTCTTGGTCGCGG
>CAZQUC010000185.1:0-8388 GCA_964596095.1 uncultured Enterobacteriaceae bacterium | reverse complement strand
GGCAGGAAGGCTTCATCCCCGCGCACGAGATACGTCGCGCGGCCGGCCTCACCGGGCGTGAGTTCGACCACGGTGTCGAGGAAACGGAATTCCGGACCATGCGGCAAAGCGGCGAGAGGTGAATCTGACGGCATCGGGACAGGCTAGGGACCGGGAGAGGCGGGCGGGAGCGAGGCTTCGGCGCGCCAGGTTTCCAGCCGATGGCGCATGACGTCGGTGGCGTCGGGCCGTTCGAGGGCGCGCGTGAGGGTGGCGAGCGCGGTGAGGCGTTCGCCGGTTTCCCATTGCGCCTGCGCGAGATGATCGAGGATTTCCGCGATCGGCTGCGGCGACGCCTTGTCCGCGCGTTGCAGCACATCCACGGCCTGTGGAAACTCGCGCTTCTTGAAATGGAACCACCCGAGGGTGTCGAGATAAGCGGCGTTTTCCGGCTCGAATTGGAGCGCGCGTTGCACGAGCGGCCTGGCTTCGTCGAGCTGGCGGTCGTGCTCCAGCCAGAGATAGGCGAGCGCGTTGTAGCTTTTGGCGGCTTTTTCCGGCGCATCGGCCGGCGTCAGCTCGATGGCCTTGCGGAATTTGGCCTCGGCCTCGTCAAGCCGGCCCGCCGCTTCGCTGGTCAGGCCCCATTCGTAATAAAACCCTTCGTGAAGCATCCCGGGGGCCTCGGTGCTGCCGGCGGGGGCCAACGCGATTTCCTCGGCGCGGGCAAAGGCGGCGGCGGCCCGCGCGTATTCCTTCAATTGGCGGTGGGCCAGCGCGCTGAGCAACGGCGGCTCCGGCGAGGCGGGAGCGCTGAACGCGGCGCGCTCCAGCACCACCAGCGCATCCCGCGCCATCTCCAATTGCAGCATGTCTCGGGCGAGGACGAGCGCCTCGCGCCAAGTCTCCTCGCGCGCGTTCCAACGCAGCGCTTCCGCACGATGCCGCACGGACGCGGCGAGGTCGCCCTGCCGCGCGGTGAATTTCGCCATCGCCTCATGCGCGGTCTGGCTTTGCGGGTCGATCTCCAGCAGCTTCTTCCACGCGGCGGCCGCGTCGTCCGGCCGGCCGGACAAGGCGAGCGTGCGGGCCAGTTTTTCCCGCGCCTGGAGATGCTCCGGACGACGTTGCACGATCCGGGCATACAGATCGGCGGCTTCTCCGACCGCGCCGTTGAGCGCGTAGAAATCGGCGACGCTTTCCAGCACGGCGGGATCGTCCGGCGCGAGCGCAAGCGCCTTTTCATACAATCCACCCACTGTGGCCCGTCCCTCGGCGGTGCGCAGCGACCACACCTGGCCCGCCGCGCGCGCCAGCCCGAGCCAATAATCCGCCGACGAATCGGCGCGCGCCGCCGCTTGCTCGAGCACCGCCACCGCCTGGTCCCGCGCGCCGCCGAGCAGGTAGTAAGTGGCGAGATTGGCCTGCACGGCGGCGTCACCGGGCCACCGAGTCACCGCTTCACGCGCGACGGTTTCGCCGCGTTGCTTGATCTCCTCGCTGCCGTGATGATGCCGGACGCAAAATTCGGAAAGGTCGATGTAGGCCGACGGATTTCGCGGATTGGCCTGCAACGCGTTCTCCAGCACCGCCAGCGCGTCCAACGGCCGCTGTGTCCGCACGTAGATTTCGGCCAGCCGCCGCCCCAACCGCAAGTTCGACGGATCCAGCCGCAACACTTCCTGATACCGCGCGATCGCCGCCGTGGGATCCCGGTCGCGCGCCGCGGCCAGTCCCTCGAAATACAAGGCGAGCGCCTTCGCCTTGCGGGCATTGGCTTCGGAAAGCGCCAGTCCGTCGCGAAGCGCGGGCGGAACGACACCCCCGGCCCATCCGCTGGGCAGCAGGGCCGGTTCTTCCGCCGCACCGACCAAGGCGAGCGCGGCAGTCATCACTACCCCCAGCCAAGCCCGCGGGAATTCCCCGCAGGCAACAAGCCGGGCCGTCTCCGCTCGTGGCAGCGATCTCCTCTGTGATTTCCGTGGCAAAGCAAAGGAGAGTCTCCACAGAAACCGCGGCCGGTAAAGCGGCTTTGGCGGGAGGGCGAAAACCCAAGGAGAAATCATCCCCTGACGCCCTCCACAGGGAATCGCGCCGCGCCCTCAGCTCTTGTAACGCAAGCGCTTCTTGTGGCGATTGGCCTTCATGCGCTTGCGACGCTTGTGCTTGTTGATCTTGGTTTTACGACGCTTTTTGAGTGAACCCATGGAATGAAACGCGGGGTGAGTTGAGGATGGTTGAAAACGGTGATTGGAAACAAGGGAGAAGCCGGATTCCGAACGGGGCGGGACGAGAGGTCAATGAATGAGCTTGTTGAGCGGATACTCGATGATTCCTTCGGCGCCGAGCGCCTTCAATTCGGGAACAATCTCGCGGACCACTTTTTCCTCAATCACTGTCTCCACGGCCACCCAGCCTGGCAAAGCCAAGGAGGAGACGGTCGGACGGCGGAGCGAGGGTAGGCGGTCGAGCAAGGGCTGCAACTGGTTTTCGGGAAGGTTCATTTTCAGCCCCACGTGGTCGCGCGCCGTCAGCGCGGCCTTGAGCAACAACGCCAGCCGCTCCGCCTTGCCCCGTTTCCACGGATCGGCCGCCGCCTGGGGATTGAGGATGAACTGCGGAAAGCTGGTCATCAATTCCTCGACGATTCGTAGCTTGTTGGCGCGCAGGGAATTGCCCGTCTCGGTGATATCGACGATGGCATCGACCAACTCGGGCACTTTCACCTCCGTCGCGCCCCAGGAAAATTCGATCTCCGCGGTGACGCCGCGCTCGGCGAGAAATTTGCGCGTGAGGCCGACGGCCTCGGTGGCGATGCGCTTGCCTTGCAAATCCTGCACGCTGCGGATGGGCGATTGCTCCGGCACGACCAACACCCAGCGCGTCGGGTTGGCGGTGGCGCGGCTGTAAGGGAGATCACACAACGGCACCACGTCGGCCTCGTTTTCCACCACCCAATCACGTCCGGTAATGCCGCCATCGACGAAGCCGTGATCCACGTAACGCCCGATTTCCTGGGCACGCAGCAGGCGGATTTCGAGCTCGGGGTCGTCGATACCAGGGCGGTAGGAACGCGAGGCGCCGCTGATCTGATAGCCCGCCTTGCGGAAAAGCTCCAACGTCGGCTCTTCCAAGCTGCCCTTGGGCAGGGCGAGCCGGAGCAACGGGCGCGAGGTGGCGATGGTTTCGGGCGATGAAGCCATCCGGCTTGTCTAGCCCGCGCGGGGTAAGGGGGCAAGCGGTTTCAGAAATCTGGAGCGCGGACGGCTTGCCTCCGCTCTGGGGGAGAGGGGCTTGCCCCTCGCGGCGGGAGAGCGTGGCGAACGCCCTGCCCTCGGCGATCCTTTCGGGCCACTTGCCTCGACTCGCCCTCACCGGCAAGCCGGTGAGCCGAAAAGCGGAGGCGAGCCTCCGCACTCCAAAATCCTACCGGCGCTCTCCCTCTTCGGCCGCGGCTTCGAGCAGCGAGAGGTAGTGCGCCTTCTGGTCGATGAAGAACTTCCACGTGATGAGGTCGTCCTTAGTTTCGCCCTGGCGGCGCAGGCGGACGTGGACGGTCAATTCGGGAGAGCGGAGCAACGCGGGAGGACGGTAGCTGAGTTTGCCGGTGGCGGGATCGAAGACCGCGGGCACTTGTCCGAAGCCAGGCAAGCGCATCACCACACTGCCGGGGACGATATTGGCCAGTCGGGAAAGATCGGCTTCGATGAGAGGCCGGCGGTCGGTGATGGTGGTGTTTTCCGCCGGGTGGACGGTGACGAGCGGGTTGTCGCCGGCCTCGGGCGCGCCGGGTTCGGACGCGCCGCCGAGCAGTTGCCGCCCGAGATCGCCACCGCCGCCGAAATTGGTGGCGGCCTTGAAATTGCGGTCGGCCTCGTCGCGGCCGTTGATGACATAGCGCCCGATCTCGGCCATCGGCGTGTCCCAGCCGGTGCGCACGGGATTGACGGTGAAGAGCGCTTCGTAGCCCCATTCCTCGACCGCTTTCTTCGCGATCTCCGCCGTGTAGTAACCGCCCGGGTAGGCGAAGGTCGTCACTTTGACGCCGAAGGTGGATTCGAGGAACTCGCGTGAGCCTTGGTATTCGTCCACCAGCCAGGCGGCGTATTCCTCGGGCGGCCCTTGCGCCTTGCGGCGATAGACGCTGGGAAACGGATGCGAGACGCTGTGGCTGCCGAGGGTCGCGCCTTCCTGCAGGAGCTGGCGGATGTCCGCCACGGTCATGGCTCTCCCGCCGCCGCCGACGTAGTTCTTGTAAACAAAAATGGTGTAAGGATACCCGAATTCGCGCAGCACCGGCGCGGCGAGGGTGAAGACGCTTTTCCAGCCGTCGTCGAGCGTGATCATGATCGACGGGTCCGGGATGTCCTGCTGCCCGCGTCGCCACGCCAGATAGCGGTCCATGGCAATGACCGGGAGCTTCGCGTCCTTGAGCGCCTGGAGATGACGGCGGAAGCGGCCGATGTTGAGCGTCATGTCATCGGAGGAGGCGCCCTCCGTAAACGCATGATAACAGAGGATCGAAACCTGCGCCGAACGCTTCACGGTCAACTCCGGCGCCTGGGCGTCGAGCGTCGCCTCCTCGGGACCGGCCGCGGCCGCGGGTTCCACGATGTCCACTTCCTCGACAAGCTCCGCTCTGGGGATCTCCTCTTCGGCCGCAGCCGATTCGCTGGCGGGGCGCGGCTTGCACGCCCCCAGCAGCAACAAGCCGATGGCGAGGAGCATTCCCTCCGCCCCGCGCACGATGTGGTGGCTCCATGACATGGGGGTTATGATAAGATCGCGCGGCAAGGCGTCAATCAAACGAAGGCAGCGGCACCGCCTGCACGCGCGAGGCTTGCAAATGGCGGAGCGCGAACACCTGCCCCGCCACTTCGTGCTCGTCGCGATAGACCGGATCGTGCCCGCCTTCGATGTCGATGGTCCCGCGATACCCGGCGGCGACGAGCTCCGAGAGCAGGCGCGGCCACTGCGAATCCCCCAGTCCGGGGAAGCGATGAAACGCGAAGCGCTCGCCGCCATACGCGCCGACCCGCGCCAACACGCCGCGGCGGATTTCGGCGTCCTTGCCGTGCAGATGAAAAACACGCGGCGCCCAGGCGCGCAGTTGCGGCACGGGATCGATCAACTGGCACAGTTGGTGCGCGGGTTCCCATTCCAGTCCCAGTCCCGGCGACGGCACGGCCTCGAACATCAACTCCCACGCCGCGGGATGGTGCGCGATGTTGCGGTCGCCCGTTTTCCAATCCCCGCCCTGCACGCAATTCTCAAACGCCAGCCGGACGCCCCGCTCCCCGGCGAAGTCGGCGAGGTCGGAAAAAATTTCCCGGAACCGCGGGATCGAGCCCGGAATGCTCGCGCCCGTGACGCGGCCGGCGAAGCAGCAGACCAGATCGGTCTGGAAGCGCGGCGCGACGAGGATCATCTCACGCAAAATGCCCCGCACCTCCTCGCCATGCGCGTTGTCGGCGAGCGTGTTGCCGTAAATGCCGAGACAGGAAACCACCGCGTCGCGTCCGTCGAGTTCCACCGCCGCCTCATCGGCCAACCGCCGCAGGTCGGTGCCCGCCAGCGTGTTCTTGAAGGCGATCTCGAACGATTCAAACCCATGCGGCAACAGCGCGCGCATCCACTCCGCGGTGTGATGCCCACGATTTCCGATGACGGTCCCCAGACGGATCATGCCCCGCGCTTACACCCGCCCGCCTCGCCCCGCAAGCCGCGACGCGCTCCCCATTTCATCATCGGTGAAAAAATCTTTGACAACTAAGGCGCCATGCCTGACTTAACTCAGACAACACGCCTGACTTCAACCCGCCCGTCCCTTCACCTCATCATTCTTCAATCCTCAATCATCATTGTCCCATGGAAGTCACCGATACCGAACTCGCGATCCTCGAAGTCCTCTGGTCCCGGACGGAACCCGTGCCCATCGCCACGATCACGGAAGCCCTGTATGGGCAGCGCACCGCCTCGGAACATGCCACGGTGCAGAGCCTGCTCGCCCGGCTGGAGGCCAAAGGGTGCGTGCGGCGCGAACGGGCCGGGCGGGCGCATTTGTATGCCGCGACCGTCGAACGCGGCGCGCTGATCGACCACCACCTACGCACCCTCGCGGACAAACTGTGCGAAGGCTCGCTCACGCCGTTGCTCACCCACCTGGTCCGCGCCCGCAAACTGAAAGCGAAGGAACGCCGCGAGTTGCGTGAGCTGCTCACGGAACTGGAAGACCCGTCGTCCGTCACGTCCACCGACGCCGGCGCCGCCCGCTCCCGCCAACCCAAAGCCGCCCGCCGCCATGACTGAGACCCTGCTGCAAACAACCGTCGTCAATTCACTCGTGGCCGCCGGCGGCGCGGGGCTGGTCTGGCTCGCCGCCCGGAGCGGCCTGCGTCCCGCCTGGCTGCATCTGCTGTGGCTCGCCGTGCTGCTGCGTCTGGTAATGCCGCCCTGCTGGCCGGTGGAAGTGCTCCCGCCTTTCCGCGCGACCGCGCCGGCGCCGGCGGCTCTCGGAGTCGATTCCTTCATGACAATGGCCGGTCCATCGGAAGGGCGTGCCTTGATCATCCCCTTTTCCAGCTCCGGCGAGGCCACCGACGCGACGGTTTCCTTGGCAGTGGTTCCGCCAACGCGGTTTTCCGCCACGTGGTGGCGTGATCTGCGGACAACCCTCGCCGGATGGCCGTGGGCCGACCTCGCGGGCGGCCTGTGGCTGGTCGGCGTCGTGGCGTGGTGGGCGCTGGCATGGCGACGCTTGCGGCGCTTCCACCGCGCGCTCACCGGCGGCGAAACCATTCCCTCCCGCTTGTGCGACGCGGCGGGCGTGCCGTTGCGATTGATCGACGCGCGGGTCTCGCCCTGCTTGTGGGCCTTCGCGGGTCGCGCGTGGATCGCCTTTCCGCGCGAGCTTTACGAAACCCTGCCGGCGGCGGAGCGCGAATTGATCCTGCGTCACGAACTCGCGCACTATCACCGGCGCGACCACTGGGTGCGCTGGGTGGAATGTGCCGTGCTCAGCCTGCAATGGTGGAACCCGCTTGCCTGGTGGATCACCCGCCGGCTGCGCGAAGCCGAGGAAGCGGCCTGCGACGCGCACGTGGCCGCCGCCGCGCCCGGCGAGCGCCGCGCCTACGCCACCGCGCTGGTGCGCACCGCGGATTTCCTGCTGGGCGAGGACACCTGCCCCGCGCCCCGTCTGGCCAGCGGCGCGGGCAGCCTCGCCCCCCTCAAACGCCGCCTCCAAGCCATCCTGGAAGCCACGCCCCCACCGCGCCGGACCGCGCGGGCGCTGCTCCTGCTCCTCAGTGCGGGCGTGGCCTTGGCCGTGACACCGACCCCGAAACCGCCCGCGGTGGTGACCGCTGAATTTCCACTCGCCGCCTCAGCCGAGATCGCGTCCGAACTCCTGATCCTGGAAGGAGGCAATGCCATCGAAGCGCAGCGGAAGGAACAGGAGCGCAAACTGTCCGCCTCCCAAGCCACTGATGTCGAAGCCCCCTTGCCAATTGAGGTGGGATGGGGAAAACCGGCGGTGGATGCCACGCCAGCAACACCCGCCGAGGCCGAGGCGTTCCAACCGGTGGTTGAGCCACCACCGCTGTCCGAATCCGAAGGCAAGGCGCCCAAAGACCCCGCCGCTGCACCGAAAGACCAAACCACTCCACCTGGTCACGATGCGGAAGGGCTTTATCTCAAAGGCTACATGCAAGTGTTGGAAGCGGAAAAGCTGACGCAACAGGGCTTGAGGGAGTCCGCGCTGATGAAGTATCGCGACGCTTTGAAAATCATCGAGGAGGTGGTGGCGAAATGGCCGAAATGGCAGCTCCAGATGGTGAATTTCCGGCGCAACCTGATCAAAGACAAAATCGCCGCGCTCGCTTCTTCACTGGAAGCGGTGAAAGATGAGGACGAAAAGAAGAAGCCAGTGGATCGGAGAGAGGATATCACGCTCCGAGCGGCGGGAACGACTTCCTACTCGGAAAAAGACGGGAAGCTGAGTTATACTGAAGGTGTTTCAATAAAGGTGAAGGACATGGAAATATGGGCTGATTCCGGTCACATCATTCCGACTGGCGATAAAGCCGGGAATTATCGTCTCGAATTGAAGGGGCCGAATCTGCTCTTCATCCATCGTTCAAGGGAAAAGGAAGTGATCTTGACCTGTGGCGCTCTGGTTTATGATTCCGCGCAAGAGCGGGTCCGGGCGACCGGCCAAGCGGAAATGGTGACGCAGGGACTTTTCTTTCCTTGGGCGAAGGGCGAATCCCTGGAGTTCTCGCTGGCCACCGGAAATCTCCAAGGCGATCTGCAAATTTCCACCTTGTCCGAGCCGGAGCGGGCATCAATCCGGTCGCGATTGCTCGCGTTGAAAGAAAAGCATGCCGCGGCCGCTCCGCCCGCCGCCGA
>CAZQUC010000184.1:0-8473 GCA_964596095.1 uncultured Enterobacteriaceae bacterium | reverse complement strand
AGCTTGACCGCCACCTCGCGTCCCAGCGTCAGATCCTCCGCCCGCCAGACCTCCCCGTGCGCGCCGCTGCCGATTTTTTCGCGAAAACGCAGACCGTCCGCCACCCCCTCACCCGCCGGCCCTTCCGACGCGAACCACCCGGCGAAAACTTCCCTCCCCAAGGCGGCGCCGCAGCTTTCGCACAACGTGTCCTCCGCCAAGCCGCCACATGCATGGCAGCGTCTCGCCTGAATCAGGGAAGCCAGTTTCACGAGGGCACCTTATCCCAAATGGGCCGTCTGCCAGCGGAAACCGGTCCCCTGCCCCATCACGCCCCGGAGGCTTCGACGGCGCGGGCGGCGCGCAGCAGCGTGGGTTCGCCGAGGGCCGGGGCCATCAACTGGAAGCCGACGGGCAATCCCTCGTCGGTTCCGCACGGGACGCTGATCCCGCAGAGGCCGGCGAGGTTGGCGGCGATGGTGAAGATGTCCGCGAGATAGAGCTTCAACGGGTCGTCGGTTTTTTCGCCGAGCTTCCACGCAGTGGTGGGCGTGGTGGGTGAGGCGATGACATCCACTTTCTCAAATGCCTGCAAGAAATCCCGCCGGATGAGGGTGCGGACTTTCTGCGCCTTGAGATAAAAGGCGTCGTAGTAGCCGCTGCTCAGCACATAGGTGCCGAGGATGATGCGGCGTTTGACCTCGGCGCCGAACCCCTCGGCGCGCGTGCGGCTGTAGAGATCGGCGAGATCGGACGGGTGGGCCGCGCGGTGGCCGTAGCGGATGCCGTCGAAGCGCGCGAGGTTCGACGAGGCCTCGGCGGTGGCGATGATGTAATACACGGCCACCGCGTATTCCGTGTGCGGCAGGGAAATCTCCACGATGGACGCGCCCTGCTCCTCCAACCGCCGCACGGCGGCCAGCACGGCGTCGCGGATGCCGGGAGCCGTGCCCTCAAGGAAATACTCTTTCGGCAAGCCCACGCGCAGCCCCTTCACGCCCTCATGCAAGGTCGCGGTGTAGTCGGGCACGGGCGCATCGAGGCTGGTGCTGTCGAGCGGATCGAAACCCGCCAGGTGTTGCAGCAGCAAGGCGGCGTCTTCGACGGATTTCGTCATCGGGCCAATGCCTTCCAACGAGGAGGCGAAGGCCACGAGCCCATAGCGCGACACGCGTCCGTAGCTGGGCTTGAGCCCGACGATGCCCGTGAAGGACGCGGGCTGGCGAATGGAGCCGCCGGTGTCGGACCCCAGCGCGGCAAAGGCCGTGTCCGCCGCCACCACGCACGCCGAGCCACCGGACGAGCCGCCGGGCGTGCGCTCGAGGTCGCGGGGGTTGCGCGTGAGCTGCCAGCCGGAATTTTCCGTGGAGGATCCCATCGCGAATTCATCCATGTTGGCCCGGCCCAAGGGGATCGCGCCCGCCGCCTTGAGCTTCGCGATGGCGGTGGCGTCGTAGGGCGAGACATAGCCGGCGAGAATCTTCGAAGCGCAGGTGCAGGGCGCGCCGGCCACCGCGATGGCATCCTTGATGGCAAGGGGCACGCCGCCCAAGGGCAACGAGACATCGGCCCGATCCGCGGCAGCCAAGGCGGCATCCACCGCCTGATCATCCAACGGCAGATACCCGCCGAGCGCGGCGTCCTTTTCCCGGATGGCGGCGGTGAGCGCGAGCACCGCCTCGCGAGGCGATATTTCTTGAGAGGCGAGTTTCCGGCGCAACGCCGCGACCGTCAGTGAGGCAAGACTCATGAAAAAAGGGAAGCAATGATTATTCGACGACACGCACGGTGAGGAACTGGCCATTGGCGGCGGCGGGCGCGGCCGCCAGCGCTGCGGCGGGGCTCAACCCCGGCCGCGGCGCGTCGGGCCGGGTGCGGTTGGCGCCCGGCTGCGCGTGGGCCGTGGGCTCCACGCCGGTGACGTCCAGGCGGTCCAACGCCGCCATGTAACCGAGCACGTCGGAAAGCTGCGTTTGGAAAGACGCCGCTTCCGCCTCGGTCAACTCCAGCCGCGCGAGCCGGGCCACATCGCGCACGTTCAAGTGAGGTGCTGTCATCAGGCCGCCAGCTTTGCGGCAAATCCCCGCGCCGTCAAAGATTTGCCACCTCCGCCACGGAGGAGGCGCCCATTTCAAGCCCGCCTGGGCAAGGGCTTCCGCCGCCTGCCGCAATTCGCCCGCGCTCCGCCGCAGGCGGGCGGAGACTCCTGCCGCCCGCCGCTTCTCACTTAAAAAACGCCGGCGGAATTCCAGGACAGCGACGCCCTCCTCCTCGTGGAGAAAACGCAACAGCCACGCATCCTTTTCCTGGGCGGGAAGTTTCGCCAACCAGGCCCGGACCTCATCCGCGGAGGAAGCCTCCCCCTCGCTGCGCCGCGCCGCCACCTCCACCAGCGCGGGATCGAGCCAAAGAAAATCCCGCAAGGCTTCCAACATGCCATCCAACCGGTCCAAGCCCGGCGGCACGGGCGGCTCCAGAGCCTCGTCATCGACTTCCTGGTTCTGCACCGCCAGCAGCCAGCCGAGGTAAAGCGGCCGCAGATCGCCGCGAGTCAATGCCTCGCGGACCGGCAGCAATGCGCCGAGCACGGCGGAGGGAGCCTCATCGAACTGATCGTCATCCCGTCCCGGATCCTCATCGCTGTAAAAAGAAAAGACGCCATGCGTCGCCGTGGCGCGCAACGCCAGGACAGACTTCACCCCGTAAACGCGAGCCGCCTTGCGATCCACCAGCGACAACGGCAACCGGAAATGCAGCGTCCGGCTGCCGAAATTGCTCAGATACACGTGGGCGTCGAAATACTTCTTCATCCACTCGATCGTATCGCCTTTGAAATCGCCCCAATGATACTCGTTGGTGAATCTCCGCGCGCTGATGCTCGCCCGCGTCGAATACCGGCGCAACGTCGCCTGCTCCTGCGCGTCCAGCGGCCGGTCGAGGGCCTGAAACTCGAAATACTGATATTCGCTCATCGTCGTGGCGGCCAAGCCAAGCATATGGCGGAGACCACGCAACCATGCCCTTCTCGCTCGCCCACTCTTGATCGCTGGCATCCCGCCGTTCCATGGCAAAGGTTCTCAGGTATCTGCCCATGGCCCATGGGCCCGCCACCGGCCAAGGGCACGTCACGGCCATTGTTCCGCGATCAGCCCGGCCCAGCGCCGGGCTTTTTCGGGAAACGGTGTCTCCGGCTCCGCAAAGAGGATGCCGCGGGAGACATTGATCACCGAAGGCGCGCGGCGCGCGCCGGGCTGGAGCGAGGCCAGTTCGCCGCCTTGGGCGCCGAGGCCGGGGATGAGCAGCGGCGCATCCGCGATGGCAGCCATCACCTCCGGCGCGGCATTGGTGAGGCCGACCACCAGCCCGACGTCCGTGGCCCGTCCCGCTGCCCGGCCGATCATGTCCTGCACGTGCTCGAACAGATGACGGCCGTCGGAAACGAAGCGTTGCAGGGCGAACTGCGCCGCGCCGGGATTGGAGGTCACCGCCAGCAGGTAGATTCCCTTGCCGGGATGATCGAGGAACGGCTCGATGGTGTCGAAGCCCAGCGTGGCGTTGAGCGTCGCCGCATCGCCGCCCCACGTCCCGAACAACGCCTTGGCATAGGCCTTTTGCGTTTCGCCGATGTCGCTGCGCTTGGCGTCGAGAATGACGGGGATGTCCCCGGGAATGAGCGCGAGCACCGTTTCCAGCAACTTGAGACCGGACGAGCCCAACTGCTCGAAGTAAGCCAGATTCGGCTTGAAGGCGGCGGCGAAAGGCGCGGTTTCCTCCACCACCTGGCGGAGAAAATCGGCCGGGTCGCCGGGAATCGATTCAAAACGCGGGTCCAACCCCACGCACAACCGGGAGCCGGTGGCGGCGATGCGGGCGGCGAGCTTGTCGGTGTAACGCATCGCGCAGCATGAGAGGAAGGCCCGGCCCGCGCAACCGGAGGAAAACAGTTGTCGGCGGGAGAGAGGGGCAGTAAGCTGCTTGTGAAATAATTCACAAGCCCGGTGGTAGCCGAGATTCTTCCTGCTGCCCCCGGATTTTTTTCTTTTTCACCACCCCGTTTTTCCACTTTTCCACCCGACATGAGCACAGGCACCATTGAAATCGCCGGCGGTCCGACCGTCCAGCCGATGGCGTATGATTCCAAGATCGAAGGCAACGTGATTTTCACGCGACTCGACGCCGCCATCAACTGGATGCGCAAGAACTCGCTCTGGCCGATGCCGATGGGCTTGGCCTGTTGCGCCATCGAACTCATGGCCGCGGGCGCCTCGCGGTTCGACCTCTCGCGCTTTGGCATGGAGGTGATGCGCTTCTCGCCGCGCCAGTCGGATGTCATGATCGTGGCCGGCACCGTCACCTACAAGATGGCGCTCGCCGTCAAGCGCATCTACGACCAGATGCCCGAGCCCAAGTGGCTCATCGCCATGGGCGCCTGCGCCTCCTCGGGCGGCATGTATCGCAGCTATTCCGTGCTCCAGGGCATCGATCGCCTGCTGCCGGTGGACGTCTATATTTCCGGCTGCCCGCCGCGCCCGGAAGCCCTGCTCGAAGGCCTCATGCGCCTCCAACGCAAGATCGAAACCGAGCATTCCTTCGTGGAGCAGAAGAAGGAGTTGCTGGAGAAGATGCTGGCGTGACCCGGCGCTGAAACTGACAGGGAACGATCTTTCTCATGACCCACACCGACATTCTTGCCTCGTTCAAAGAGACCTTCGGCGCCGACGTGCTCGCGATCGTGGAATTCCGCGGCGAGCACACCATCACCGTCGCCAAACCGGCGTTGGAAAAAGCGCTGGCGCACGCGAAGAACGAGCTGGCGTTCGATTTTCTGGTCGATCTCAGCACCATCGACCAGGCCGATGTCGAGCCGCGCTTTGAAATCGCCTACGAGTTGTATTCCTACCGGCATGGCCTGCACCTGCGCGTGAAATCCGCCACCGGAGAGGACGAGGCGGAATTCCCCACCGCCACGGCACTATGGCCCGCGGCCAACTGGCACGAACGTGAGGCCTACGACATGATGGGCGTCCGCTTCATCGGCCATCCCGACCTGCGGCGCATCCTGATGTGGGAGGGCTATCCGTATTTCCCGCTGCGCAAGGAATTCCCACTCGCCGGCAAAGCCAGCGACCTGCCCGAGGTGGCGTTTTCCGACCCCGCGCCGCTCCAAGGCGGCCCCTTCGTGAGCAGCCCGGGCGCCGGCGATGCCGTGACCGCCGAGCCTCGTGCCCGCGGGGAGTAGCGACAGCTCCAAGGAGGGGTGGCGGCCGGTTCGACCGGCGCCGGCTTGCTGATTACCCCCGGAACCGGTAGCCGACACCGCGCACGGTTTCGATGATGGCGGGACGGGCGGGGTCGGCTTCGATCTTTTTGCGGAGCACGGCGATGTGCTGGTCGAGGGTGCGGGAGTCAGGGTAATAATCGAGGCCCCAGCAGCGGTCGAGAAAAGTGTCGCGCGGGACGGGTTTGCCGGCCTGCTCGTGGAGCAACGTGAGGAGGGCGGCTTCGCGCGGGCTGAGGTCGATGCCGGCCGGGCCGCGGGTGGCGCGGAGTTCGTCGGGGAACACCGTGAGGTCACCCATCTGCAGCCGACGCGAGGGCGTGGAACGCGGGCCGGCGCGGCGGAGGGCGGCACGCACGCGGGCGAGGAATTCATGCTTGCCGAACGGCTTGCGGAGAAAATCATCCGCGCCCAACTCCAGCCCAACCACGACGTCGATCTCCTCGTTCTTGGCGGAGAGAAAGAGCACGGGCGTGGCCTTGTCGCGGGCGCGCACGCGGCGGCAGACTTCGTAGCCGTCGAGTTGCGGCATCATGATGTCGAGGCAGACGACGGCGGGTCGGTGGGTTTCGATCAAGGCCAGCGCCTCGGCCCCGTGGCGGGCGGGCAGCGCGTCGAAGCCTTCGCCGCGCAGGCACTCGGCCAAGGCGTCGAGCGTCACGGGATCGTCGTCGGCCACGAGGATTTTCATGCGGGGGCGGTGGGGGCGGACTGGGGTGGTGAGGATGGGGACGAGGCAACAGGCAGCGTGAGTTCGAAGCGCGCGCCTTGCGGGCTGGGCGCGAGGCACAGGCGGCCGCCGAGACGCTCCGCGAGGTCGCGGGCAATGGCGAGCCCGAGGCCGGCGCCGCTCGCGCCTTCATCCACGCGGTCGCTCAGACGCTCGAACGGCCGAAAGATCCGCTCGCGGGCGGCGGCGGGAATGCCGGGGCCGTGGTCTTCCACCGTGATGACGAGACGGCTTTCGACGAGGCGGCTTTCCACGCGGAGGAGGCCACCGCTTGCGGCGTATTTTTCCACATTGGAAACAAGGTTGGCCAGGATCTGCGCGAGCGTGTCGATCGCGAGGGGGATGGGCCGGGTGGCGAGGCCGACGTGGGTGGCTTCGATCCCGCGGCGGGCCAGCGCGGGAGTGAATTGTTCGAGCACGTCACGGATGACTTCGTCGGGACAGGCCAGGCGTTCGGGCAGCATGAGCGGGCCGCGGTCGAGGCGCGAGAACGTAAGCACGTTGTCCACGAGGCGGCCGAGCCGCTGCGCCTCCTCGCTGACGAGGGCGAGCCGGCGGCTGGCGCCATGGGCCGCCGGATCGAGATGATCGCGCAGAAGGTCGAGGTTGAGCCGCATGTTAGTGACCGGGGTGCGCAGCTCGTGGGAGACGCGATTGACGAAGGTGACGCGCTCTTCGGCCAGGCGCAAGGCGCGGCGTTGTTGGCGGAAGGCAAGCCAGCCGCCACCGGCCAGCAGCCCGGCCAAGGCCCACGCGCCGGCGAGCCGCGCCGGGTCGCGCCGATGCGTCTGCTCCACGCGGTCCCACGCCACCAACTGCCACGCACCGAGTTCATTGGCGAGCGATTGGGAAAACTCCGGCGCGCGGGTCGCGTCGCCGGGCCCGCGGCCGAGGACGGGCGTGCCGTCCGCGCGGCGCACAGCGACCGTGGCGCGCGTTGTTGGCAAGGGGCCGAAGGTTTCCGCCGACCACGCGGGCAGGTGCTCGTCGATCACCTGGGCGACCTCGGCGCGATCGATCAAGGCCACCACCACGCGGCGTGGCGCGATCACCCGCCAATGCAACAACCACGGCCCTTCAGCCGTTCCGGCCCAACCCGCGCGTCCGGTTTCATCCGCCAGACGGGAAGGGGGAAAGATTTCCTCCAGCCGCAGCGGCAGATGACGCGATCGCGTCGGGCGCTCGCCGGCGCGGAGCAGCACCGGCTCGGGCCATGAGGGATTCAGGCGGCCATCGACGGTGACGTGGGTCGGTGCCGACGCCTTCTCCGCGGCCACGAGCAGGCTGACTTGCCGCAAGCCTTTCAAGTCGCGCCCGAGTTGGGCCGCGGCGGCCAGACCGCGAGCCGGATCGTTCCGGGCCAAGGCGGCGAGATCGGCGAGGTTGTCCTCATACACGCGCTGGAGGCGGCGCAGTTCGTCGCGCAGGCCGTGCGCGATGTCCCGCACCAGCGTGGGATCGGGCGGCGTGCGGTGAATTTCCGTGCGCGCCGCCCAGCGCCAGCCCATCCACGCCACGACGCCTGCCACGGCCAGCGCCAGGAGCAGGCCGAAAGCCGAGGCGGCAAATGCGCGACGGGTGGACATGGCCGCAGTTTACTCCAAGGGAAGGAGTTCCGCCGTCACGAATGACAACCACACGACTTTTTCCGTGTTGGCCCCTTCGATCCCACTCAGGTGGGGTGGGCTTTGCGTGCCGAGGAGCAATGGCTGGCCGAGCTTAAGCGTCACGGACGAAGTAAGCTTTTGCGTTTGGAATTTCGGTTGTTTTACCGTTAAATCGGTAGTGATCGGATCGTCGCCGATAAACTTCACGATTTCCGGGGCTATGCTCAAATCGATGCCGGTTCCATCCACGTGCAACGTTGGTTCGATCTCCAAAGTCGTTCCGGTATTTCGTGTTTCGAGTGTCACAGGGCTTGGATAGGGAAGGGCGTTGGCCTGGAGATCTGATAACCTCTTGGAGAGGCCAGGCTGCGCCGGCTGCTGCGGTGGCACGAATTCCGTCGGATAGATTTTTTCGCTGATGGCCTCCACTTTGGCCCGCTGGCCGGAACGCGTGCGGATCATCTGCAATTCCTCCAGGGTCGCGGCGCTGGTCGCGGCGCGTTTGACGATCTCCACGTGGCGTTCGACGTCGGTCTTGAAGGCGGCGAGGAATTGATGCGCCTCTTCCATCGGCAGGGAAAAGACCTCCCAGGTCACGCTGATGATTTGCGGCAAATCCGCGGTCACGGCCGGCGTCGCCGACACGGCCCCGGCTCCGGCCCTTCCTACCCCGAATCCCCCCCCACCCGAAGCCGGACGAAAAGGATCGGCAGCCACGCCGGGAGGGGCAGGTGGCGCTGGAGGAGAGGGCGCCGCCGGCGCCGATGGGGGTGGATTTTGCGCCGCGGCCCGGCCCGTCAGGGCGAGCAGAACGAAGAGGCACGATAAGGCATGGTGTGTTTTCATGGTAGGACTGGTGGGTTCGTGATGGAACCGCCC
>CAZQUC010000183.1:0-8476 GCA_964596095.1 uncultured Enterobacteriaceae bacterium | reverse complement strand
CATCGTGCGGGGATGGCGGCCAAACTTCGTCTTGATCAGGCGCTTGTCGCGCGCGGGTTGTGCCCGTCGCGGGAACAGGCGCGGCGGTTGATCCTGGCCGGGGAGGTCAAAATCGGCACGCGCGTGGCGGGCAAGGCCAGCGAAGCGGTCACGGAGAATGACGTGCTGGAGGTGAAGGAAAAACCCCGCTTCGTCAGCCGCGGTGGCCTGAAGCTGGAGGGCGCGCTGGAAGCTTTCGGGATCGAGGTGACGGGGATCGTCGCACTCGATGTGGGGGCCTCCACGGGCGGGTTCACGGATTGCCTGCTCCAGCGCGGCGCGGCCCGGGTCCACGCCTTCGATGTCGGCACCAACCAACTGGCGTGGAAAGTGCGCAGCGACCCGCGGGTGCAGGCGCGGGAGCAATTCAACTGCCGTCATCTCACGCCGGCGGACGTGGGAGAACCGGTCGATCTCGCGGTGATGGATCTCTCGTTTATCTCGCTGCGGCTGGTGCTGCCGGCGGTGATCCCTTGCGTGAAACCGGGCGGGCAACTGGTGTGTCTCATCAAGCCGCAGTTCGAGCTGAGTCCGGACCAACTGGGCAAAGGCGGCATCGTGCGCGATCCGGCGGCGCGGGCGGCGGCGGTCGAGGGCATCCGCGCCTGGGTGGAGGCGCGGGACGATGTGCGATGGGCGGGCTTGATTTCTTCCCCGATCACGGGCACGGATGGCAACGAGGAATTTCTGGCATGGCTGCACACCCCAACCGCGTGACCACCCGCTCTTACGGCCTGCTGGCCAATCCCACCAAGTCCGGGGCCTCCGGTTTGGCCGCCTCCCTGGTGGACAAACTCGGCGCCCACGGCCTGACCGCCTTGGTCAATGAGGAAACCGCCGCGCTGCTGGACGGTCGGACGCCATCGGACGCGGTGACGGTCGCGACGCCCGCCGAGATCGGCGCGGCGGCGGAATTCGCGCTCGTGCTCGGCGGCGACGGCACGTTGCTGAAAACGATCCGACGCTTCGGTCCGCGCATTCCGCCTTGCGCCGCCATCAATATCGGAAGTCTCGGGTTTCTCACCACCGCGCCGGCGGATGCGGTGGACCGCTGTGTCGAAGCGCTGGTTTCCGGGGAATATGACCTCAGCCCGCGCGCGCGGCTGGAGGTCAGCTACACTGACCTGGAGGGGCGGCCGCGGACGGACACCGCGCTCAATGAAGCAGTCCTCGCCCGCGGGTTGCAGCCGCGCATGATCGATCTCGAAGCGCGCATCGGCGGCCAGTGTTTCAATCGTTATCGCAGCGACGGGATCATTGTCGCCACGCCGACGGGCTCCACCGCGTATGCGCTTTCCGCCGGCGGACCTCTCATCAGCCCGGAGGCCGGGGTCTTTGTGCTGACGCCGATCTGCTCGCATACGATGGCCGACCGTTCGCTGGTGTTTGGGGACTCCACCGAGCTGGAATTGATCCCGGGAGGCGAGACGCTGCTGACGCTGGATGGTGATACCGCGATCCCGCTGCCGCCGCATCAGCCGGTGCGGCTGCGCCGCGCAACGGTCGATCTGCCACTGATCACTCTGCCGGGGCATAGCTTTTTCCGCATTGTGCAGAGCAAGCTGGGGTGGCGGGGGAATGCCGTCTCCAAGTAATGGACCGCGTGGGCGTAATGGACGCCGACTCTATTGGGGGCGGACACGGGAGACGACCATGCGGCCCTGGTCGAAGTATTTCTTGGCGAGGCGGCGAACCTCGTCCGCGGTGAGGGATTGGATTTTCTCGGCGTAAGCGGCGTGGTGGTCGTAGCCGAGGCCGTAGAGTTCGTCGAGGGCGCAGCCGCGGGCGAGGCTTTCGGGGCTTTGGCGACCGATGACGTGCTTGCCGAGCCAGGAGGCTTTGACGCGTTCGAGTTCCTCCTCGTCGAGACCGTGGCGGGCGAGCTGGTGGATTTCGTCCAGCAGCTCGGACTGGGCGTGGTCCAACTGCTCGGGCGAGGTGCCGAGATAAAACACAAAGGCGCCGGGAGCCATGCCCATGATCTGGAAAGCGCCGGTGTAATAGGCCAATCCCTGCTCTTCGCGGATGCGCAGGAAGAGGCGCGAGGCCATATCGCTGCAGGCTTCGTCGAGCAAGTCGAGCGCCGCGCGGTCGGGATGGAGAACATCGACGGTTGGCACGCCCACGGCGAGCACGGCCTGTTTTTTGTCCTTGAGGACTTCGCGCGTGATCGAGCCTTTCAAGCCGGATGCAAACCCGGCCTTGGCGGGCGAGGTGACGCGCGGGCCGGCGGGCAGGTCCACGAAGGCGTCCTCCACCAGGCGCTTCACGTCCAGGCGTTCGACATCGCCGAAGACGGCCAGCACCAGATTGCCGGTCACCGCAAGGCGACGGTGGAATTTTTTCAAGGTGGCGCTGTCGAGCTTGGAGAGCGTTTCCGCGGTGCCGTTGCGGTCCCAGGCAAAGGGATGCGGGCCGAAGAGGGCCTCGCGCAGTTCCTTGAACGCCACGCTGGTCAACCGGTCGGCTT
This sequence comes from uncultured Enterobacteriaceae bacterium, assembly GCA_964596095.1. Lineage (GTDB taxonomy): Bacteria > Verrucomicrobiota > Verrucomicrobiia > Verrucomicrobiales > V1-33 > CAJBME01. The sequence goes on along the minus strand of CAZQUC010000183.1, from coordinate 5,967 downwards.
CGGCGCGGATGGCGGCGAGTTGCACTTCCTTTTCGCGCTTCACCTCGGCCTCGGGGAAGGTCGGGCGCAGCAGCACATCGGCCAACACGTCGAGGCCCATCGCGAGGTCGGGTTGCAGCAGGTCGATATTCACCGACCACGAACTGCCACCGGATTCCGTGCTGATGCCGCCGCCGGATTCCTCCAGCAAGGTCGCGATCTCCTCGGCGCTGCGACTCGTGGTGCCCTTGATGAGGGCGCGCGAAAACAGGCGGCTCAGTCCGGCGGCGCCGCGCGTCTCCGCGAGGATGCCGCCGCGCAACCCCGCGTGCAGGCTGACCAGCGGGACGCGGCGGTCTTCCTTGACCAGCAGCGTGAGGCCATTGGACCACTCGTATTTGTCCACCGGCGGGCCGCTTTTCCGTTTACGCCGGGCGGCGGCCTTGGCGAGCGAGCCGCGCGGGTTCAGCGACACCACGGTCAAGGTCTGCTCGCGCAGATACGTGCGGGCCGCCTCTTGCACGGTGGCGGGGGTGACGCGCTCCAGGCTTTCGATCACATCGCGGGTGAAGTCGAGATTGCGCGCGGCGTGCCAATTGCTGCCAAGATCTCCGGCCAGTCCGCGCATGGTGGTGAGGCCTTCGAGTTGCTCGCCGAGCACCATCTTCTGCGCCTTCGTCACCTCCGCCTCCGTGACGCCCCGCTCCTTGATCTCTTCAATGAGGGCGAGGACTTCCGCGCGGGTGGCGTCGCGTTTGTCGAAATCCAACTCGCTGGAGACCGCAAAAACGCCGCCGGTGGGTGGGGTGTAACAACTCGCGCCGATGGCATGAACGAGGGCTTTTTCCTCGCGCAAACGGCGGAAGAGACGCGAGCTCCGTCCTTGGCCGAGGATCTCCGAGAGCACCTCCAGCGCGGGCACGTCCGGATGCGTCAGGCCAGGCACGCGCCAGGCAAAGGTGAGCTTGCTGAGGTCGGTGGAGAATTCGGTGTGCGTTTCGCGGCGGCCGAGTTGCTCCGGCTCGTCCGGGACCAACACCGGTGGCCGTCCGCCGCGCGGCACGTGGCCGAGACGCGCGGCCAGTTTCTTCTCCACCTGCGCGGCGCTCACCGGACCAGCGATGACGAAGAACATATTGTCCGGCACGTAGCGCTCGCGGTAATACGCCGTCATCTGCGCGTGGGTGAGGCGGTTGAAAAGCTCCAGGTGCCCGATGATGGGCTCGCCCATCGGGTGGGTGGAGAAGATGGTCTCGAAAAGCTGGTGGCTGTGCTGGGAGCCGGGGTCGTCCTCGCCCATGTCGATCTCGCGGCGGATCACGTCTTTTTCGCGCTCGAATTCGTCTTCGGGAAAGGCCGCGCGGGCGACAAGATCGGTCAGGGTGTCGAGCGCCGCGTCCAGCCCCTCGACGGGCGCATCGACGTAATAGACCGTGCGGTCGAAGGACGTGTAGGCATTGAGATACCCACCGGCCGCCTGCACGCGCCGGGCCAGGGCCGCCGGGCCGAGGTCGGCCGTGCCCTTGAATACCATGTGCTCGACCAAGTGCGAGATCCCGCTGCCGCGCAGCGCGCCCTCATCGCAACTCCCCGTGCGCACCCAGACCTGAACGGAGACGACCGGCGCGGCGTGGTCTTCCTTGACGATGAACTCGAGCCCGTTGGGCAGGGTGCGGACGACGGCGTCCGTGCGGGGGAATTGAATGGTGGTGGCAAGCATGGATGGTGAACGAGCGCGCAGAGTGGAGAGCGGGCGCGGGCTGTCAAAAAAGCATGGCGGATTCCTTCCGCGGAGCGGGTCATTGCCGGCGCCGCTCCCACTCACGCCGCGTTTCCTCCGGGAGCACCACCGGCCGGTCCGCGGGCTGCGGACCGTAGGGGCGGCCGAAGGGATCGGTGCCGTGCTGCCGGAGCGCGGGACGGGTGGCGCGGGCGTCGAGATGCGGCCGCCAATGTTCCGGCGGGATCGGCTCGCCGGGCGCGACTTCCATTTCCAGGGCCGCGGCCGCCACGGCGCGCTCGATGGCTCGCAGCTCCTCGCCCAATTGGTGAACCCCCGCGAGCCGCTGCCGGTGCCGATGGACCGGCAGCCACAAAGTCACGAAGACCACCGCCGCGGTCACGACGCCGACCCACCCCGGCCATCCGATCCGCCGCTTACGCGCGCGGGAGCACGACGGCGGGGGGCTCTCCGTCGGGGAAGATTTCGTTGATGCGTGATTCTTTTTTGCCATCGACCCACAGGCGTAGGGCTTTTTCCATCGCGTGCCAAACATCGGGGTTCTGCACCTTCACATCGTGCTCGCAATGCGGATCGGTCCGCAGATCGAACAGCCGCCAGATGTCGTGATGCACGCCGGGCGTGAAGACGAGCTTCCATTTCTCGGTGCGCAGGCAGCGCTCCTTCGTTTGCAACACCGAGTCCTCGAAGTCGTCCTTGAGCACGAAGTGGTAATTGAAATCGGGGTCGATGTTGGTGGTCTCCTCCAACGGCGCGATGCTGAGCGGCTCTTCATTCGGCACCTGGCGCTTGAAAAAGAGGTAGCTGGTTTCGCCGTAAAATGCGAGGGACAGGTTCTCTTGTTCGCCGCCGAGATAGGGCGCGAGGCTGTGGCCCTCGAATCGCGGCTCGGGGGGCAGCCCGAGCAGATCGAGCAGCGTGGGGGCGATGTCGATGGTGCGGACGAGGCGATCCACTTTCTTCGCTCCGAACCGGCGGTCCGGCACATGGACGATGAGGGGGATTTGGTTGGTCTGGTCGCCGCCGTTGAAGCTCAGGCCGTGGCTGAAGGTGGTGTTCGGCTCGAACAGATCGTCGCCGTGGTCCGACATGATGATGACGATGGTATTCTCCCGCAGGCCGTTCTTTTCCAGGCTGGCCAGCACCTGGCCGACGTGGTCGTCGAAGAACCGCACCGCGCCGTCATACAAATCGCGGATCTGCTGGATTTCCTTCGCGGGCATCTTCTTGAATTCCTCCTCGATCCCCGTGCCGCGGATGAAGCTGTCCACGTTGAAATCCATCTTGAACTTGTTTTTCCCGTTGTAGTGCGGGTCCGCGAACAACTGGTGATACGGTGGCGGGCAGTAATACGGGATGTGCGTGCAGGAATAGAAGGCCTTGATGAAAAACGGCCGGGTGCTTTCCGCCTCGCGATCCAGCCGCTCGGTGACGCGCTCGGTCACCACCTCCGGCGTGACGTAGCTGGCGAAAGATTGCAGCCGCGGGAACATCCAATAGCCGAATTCGTTGTCGAAATAAAACGGCACGATGAAGTGCGCCATATAAACGGCCTGCGCCATGTAGAGGCGGAAGTCGTCGAAGTCGCTGGCCAGCACCTGATCGAAGCCGAGCGGCATGACATTGAAGATGCCCGCGCACCAGTCCCCCATGACGGCAGTGCGGTAACCGTGCCGGCCGAGGATTTCCGGCAGCTTGGGCGCCTCCCGCAAGGCACGCGTGACCATCAGCTTGGAGGGATACATGTGCTGGATGCCGTGGGTGTGCGGATACTGCGAGGTCATCAGCGTGGTCATCGACTCCAGCGTGGAGGCGATGGGCGTCATCGCTTTGGTGAAATTGACCGACTGGGCGGCGAGCTTGTCGATATTCGGCGTGGTGGGCCGGTGGTAGCCGTTGCAGGACAGGCGGTCGGCGCGCAGCGAATCGGAGGAGAGAATGAGGATGTTGGGTGGGCCGTCGAGCCGCTCGCGGGCATGGGGTCGCTGGTCTTCGAACAGCGGCGCGGCCATCCACCCGCCGACGAGCAGGGCGCATCCCGCGGACGAAACCCCGGCGGCGCGCACCGCCGGCCACCCTTTCAGGAGATGCTGCAGGAGCCGTGTGCCGTAAAACACCGCCACCCCGAACCACACCACCGCCGGCATGAAGTCAAAAACCAGGAAATTGACGCGGACGCGGAGGGTCTCCGGCAAATCGTTGAGCAGATGGAAATACCAGTGATCGTAATTGTCCGAAGTAAGAAAATACGGCCGGGAGTGATTGAGCCGCAGCCAGAAGTAACCCATCAACAGCGCGCACACCGCCAGCGTGCGCCAGATGATCGCCCAGCGTGACGGCGCCACGCCGCCGAGCCAGAACCGCACGGCGGGATAGACCAGCAGCACGTAGCCGAGGATGATCACGGCGTAGCCGCGCAGCAAATCGAGATTCGTCCAGAACAGGTAAGCGCGGTGCTGCTCCATGGCCACGCTGGCGAATTTGCTGTCCGACTGGCTGGCCACGACGGTGAGCAACACCACGGACCCCACGAAGAACAGCAGATGCAGGATGATGATGGTCAAGGCCACCCAGCGCAGCAGGCCGGGAGGTCGGGGAGCGGGGGCTTCAGGGGCGGGTGAAGACGCGTCGGACGCGGAAATGGCGGCACTCATTCCAAAAGGAAAAACGAACGTCGGCGAGCGCCGACGCGGTTTACCCGTTAGCGAGAACTTGCCGTCCGGCTATGGGAAAATTTCCGCAGGGTTGGAATGCGCCCCCTGCCTTGTCGCAGCTCCCCCATCCACTCCCCACGGCCACGTGGTTCCACTGCCGCCCGGCCCATGCGCCGCACCTGCCGTGATTTCATTATGAATACAGTAAAATTTCATCTATATTGCACATAATACACAACATTGTTGTTGCTTTTTGCCGGATATTAAAGATTTTCACACATGTTCATCCCCGTTTCCCTCCATTATTCCAGCATTTCTGTCGGAGATAAAGCGACTCAGCATCTCCAACATTTTTGTTGGTAAACGAACTGTTAGGCGACACTACACCACACCACTATGAACGACATACCACTCACATTCGGAGTTCCGGACACTTTGCCGGCCCTTGGCCGTCGAGAGATTCGGGGCTGTTTCATCTTTGCAGCGATGGGGCTATTCGTGCTCTTGGTCGGGCTTTTCCCCGCCATTCTTCCGCCGCCTCAGGTGGCGTTGCCGTTGGCTCTCTGCTGCCTGGCGTTTCCGGCATGGGGTTTGTTCAGGTTTTTTACGCGCCAGCGGCGCACCGTCGTCAAGACACCGACGGAGCGCGCGAGCGGCACGAGCACGCAAGTCAGCGTTTATGTGGTCGTCATGGTTGCCGCTGGTGTTGGTTTTTTCGTTTGGGCTAGGCATCTCGGAGTTCCGTCGCCGGTTATTTTAGGCTCGCTCCTTATCATCGAGGGTTTGGGTGGCGTGATTGTCTCGCTGACGGAGTGGTGGCGGCTCTCGCACATCGGCGTATCATTGGGATTGATGGCGGGCGGTTTCTCTCTCCCCTTTGCGGGCACAGTCTCGGTGGGCGTTCCCGTCGGCGGAGCTTTCTTATTCGGCAGTTTGCTCTCCGCAGCGATTCTCTATTGGCAGTTGCGTCACCACGCGGCTTCTCATGCAGACCGTGTCGCCTAACCATGCGCTGCAGCGAACCCGGCGGGAGCGTCGCGGTTGCAATCCGTGCGTCCTGTGGGCCGGGTCGCTGAGCTTGGGTCTAGGCGGCACGACGCCCATCACCACTCGAACGTCATGAAAATCAGAACGCACAACCAAATGGACGCCATCAAGCAAGTCATCGCAAGGACTGCGGTTCTACTTGCCACCTTGTTTTTTACACAGGCTGGAATTGCCCAATCCACCGGCACCTTTACCGACTCACGCGATGGGCAAACGTATAAAACGATCAGCTTTAAAAATGCTTTGACTGGCACCACGGTTACCTGGATGGCCCAAAACCTGAACTACAAAGTAGAGGGGAGCTACGCCTATGATGACAAAGAGAGCAATCGAAAAGAGTTTGGCTTGCTTTACACCTGGGAAGCAGCGAACAAGGCCTGCCCCAAAGGTTGGCATTTATCAACGGACAGCGAATGGTCTATGCTGGTGACTAAATTCGGTGGAATGGACAAGGCCGGCGAAGCCCTGAAAAGCGCCAGTGGATGGGCGGAAGACGGCAACGGCACTAACAGCAGCGGGTTTAACGCGCTTCCGGCAGGTATTCGC
>CAZQUC010000182.1:0-8479 GCA_964596095.1 uncultured Enterobacteriaceae bacterium | reverse complement strand
CGATGAGGGGTTTATTTGAAAAGGTGCGCGAAAGCCGCGGCGAGAGCCATCTCCGCGGTGGGCGGGGTGCCCCCGCCACGTCCGCGACCACCACTGGGGGCGCGAAGCGCCATTCCCACAGCGGGTTTTTGCCAATCGCGAAACCCCGGCCATCATCGTCCTCGTCACCGTGCCCAATCGAACCCGAACCCACACCGTCTCGCCCGTTCCTCCCGAAGCCTCACCCCTCGTCGCCATCCGCGGGCTGCGGGTCGAGCGCGCGGACAACGTCATTCTCGAAAACATCGCGTGGACCGTGCGGCCCGGCGAGCACTGGGTGATCCTGGGCGCGAACGGCTCCGGCAAGACCTCGCTCCTGATGGCGCTCAGCGGGTATCTCATGCCCACCGCGGGGGAAATGTCCGTGCTCGGCCAGACGTATGGCGAGAGCGATTGGCGCGAGTTGCGCCGCCATATCGGCGTCGTCAGCAGCAACCTGCGCCAGCGCATCGATGACGGCGAGAGCGCGCGGGAAGTCGTCGCCTCCGGCAAATATGCGATGCTGAATTTCTGGGGCACGCTCACGCGGCAGGACCAGCGCGACGGCGCGGCGTGGCTGGAACGGGTCGGGTGTGCCGCGCTCGCGCGCCGTCCCTGGGCCGTGCTCTCACAAGGCGAACGCCAGCGCGTGCTCATCGCGCGGGCGCTGGTGGCACGTCCCCGGTTGCTCATTCTCGACGAACCCTGCGCCGGCCTCGACCCCTCCGCCCGCGAGCGGTTCCTGCATTTCCTCGAAGCCCTCGCCCGCCGGCCAGACTCCCCCGCCCTCGTGCTCGTCACCCATCACGTGGAGGAGATCACGCCCGCCTTCACCCACGCCCTGCTCCTCAAACAAGGCCGCGTGCTGAACCAAGGCCCGCGCGCCCACGCCCTCACCGGCCGCCTTCTCGGCGAGGTCTTCGGCGCGGCCGTGACGCTCTCCCGGCATCAAGGCCGCCTCAGCGCGCGTCTCACCCTGGCCGACCCCGACGGGCCGGAAGTCGTGTGAGTCTCATGTAATCGTCGGGGCGTCAGCGGCGGGGGGACGGCCGGCCTCAAGGGTCTGGCGCACGGCGTGGGAGAGGTCGGCGATGTCGATCGGTTTGGCGAGCAAACCGTATGCCCGGTCGGCGGCGGGCTCGGCGCCATCCATCGGACTGTTGAGCCCGCTCATCACAAGCGCGGGCAGACCCGGCCGGATGGCATGGGCCTGCGCGACCAACTCGGGACCGGACAAGTGCGGCATGGTGCGGTCGGTCAGCAACAGGTGAAAAGTCCCCTCGGGCGCGGCGCGCAGCCGCTCCAGCGCCTCGCGCGGATCGTCGTAGGTTTCCACCTGATAGCCGATCTTGCGCAGCATGGCGCCGATCACCAGGCAGATCGCCTGCTCGTCATCCGCCACCAGGATGAGTTCCCCGTGACCGGAAACAATGGTGGTTTCCACCGTCCGGACCGGGCCATCCGCCTCGCCGGCCTCGGGAAAATAAAGTTCGAAGGTGGTTCCAGCGCCGGGTTCGCTGCGCACGGCGATGCCGCCCTCGTGCTCCTTCACGATGCCATGCACCATGGCCAGCCCCAGCCCCGTGCCTTCGCCGGGACCTTTGGTGGTGAAGAACGGCTCGAAGACGCGCGCCAGCACCGCCGGCTCCATGCCGCGGCCGGTGTCGGAGATCGTGATCCGCGCGTATCTTCCCGGCCGCAGGTCGGCCAACGTCCGGCAGGCCGCTTCGTCGAGCAGGCAGGGCTCGAGCCGCACGGTGAGCCGGCCGGGGCCGTCGCTCATGGCATGGGCGGCATTGGTGCAGAGGTTCATCACCACCTGGTGGATCTGCCCGGCATCGGCCAGCACGGCCGGGGTGTCGGGGGAAATCTCCTGCTCGATGCCGATCGTCGAGGGCAGCGAAGCGCGCACGAGACCGAAGGCCTCGATCACGATCGTGTGCAGGCACTGCCGCTGCCGCTCCGGCTTCTGCCGCCGGCTGAAGGTCAGGATCTGGCGCACCAGTTCCTTGGCGCGGGTGCTGGCCTGGCCGATCTCATCCAGCGGCCGGCGCAAGGCTTCGGGACGGTGCAGCTCCATCAGCGCCAGTTCCCAATTCAGGATGATGGCGGTCAGGATGTTGTTGAAATCATGCGCGATGCCGCCGGCGAGGGTGCCGAGCGCCTCCAGCTTCTGGTTCTGCCGCAGCTGGGCCTCGAGCACGGCCTGCTGCGCCTCGGCCCGCCGCTGCTCGGTGATGTCGCGATGAATCCACATGCGCCCGTAGTAGCGCCCTTCCTTGTCACGCACGGGGGAGGAATAGAGGTCCACGATGGTCCCATCGGTCAGTTCGATCTCATTGCGGCTGATCTCGTCGGGATGCGCTTCGAGCCAGGCGATCTTGGCGAGAAAGGCGTCGGGGTTTTTCGTGCGCTGGGCCGCGAACTGACGCTGGGACGCGACATGGGGGTCGGCGGCGAGGTCGGGCGGGAGCTTCCATATCTCGTTCAGCCGCTGGTTCTGGATGACTTTTTTCCCGTCGCGGTCCACGACGTGGAGGCCGGTGATCGAACTCTCGACCTGGGCCTCGAACAGGGCGGTCTTTTCCCGCAAGGCCTCCTCGATCCGCTTGCGCCATGAGATGTCGAGGGCGACGCCGATGAAGCCTTTGCGCCCATTCTGATCGAAGCGCACGCCGGTAAAAAGATAGGGAATGCGCCGCCCATCCTTGAGGAGGAGATTCGCCTCGACCTCGACCGCGCCCTTTTTGTAAACCTCGGCGATGCGGCCCACGACCAGCGCCTTCTCCTCTTCGGCAAAGAAATCCAGCGCTCCCATGGCCGCGAGTTCCTCGGCGGAGTAGCCGGTGACGCGCTCGAAATTCTGATTCCACCGCAGGAAGCGCCCGCCGGCTTCGAAGTGATAAAAAATGCCCGGCAGGCCGCTGAGCACGGTGTCGGAAAAATCACGCTCCTCCCGCAACGCCTCGTCCTGCCGCTTGCGCTCGGTGATGTCGCGGGTGACACCCAGCAGGCCCAGCAGCTCGCCATCCGGGCCGTAAAAGGGCGCCTTGATGGTGTCGAAGACGCCGATACTCCCGTCGCTGCCGCGGACTTCCTCCTCGAAGTGCTGCGTCCGGCCCGAGGCGAAGAGCTTCTCGTCCCACTTGCGGTAACGAGGCGCGAATTCCGCGGGCATGATGTCGAAGTCGCTCTTCCCGACGAGCTGGTCCTCGGGGACACCGAGGTAATTCGCGCAGGCCTGGTTGCAGCCGAGATAGTGGAAATTCTTGTCCTTGAAAAAGATGAGGTCGGGGATGCTGTCGATGAGGGCGCGCAGCAGGGCGCGCTCGCGGCGGATGTTTTCCTCGCCCCGGCGCAGGGCTTCTTCCTGTTGCTTGCGCTTGGTGATGTCGCGGCCGATGCCGACGACCACGCCGTCGGCAGGGGAAAGCGCGGCCGACCAAAGGAAATTCACCATCCGGCCGGACTTGTGGCGGCAGCGTTTCTCGAAATTCCGGGAGGGGCAGCCTCCCAACACGGCCCGGAACTCTTTTTCGGTGCGGGCGAGGTCGTCGGGATGGGTGAGTTCTCCGAGGTAAACCCCCTCCAGCTCGGCGGGCTCGTAGCCGAGCAGTTCCTTCGAGGCGGCACTGACCTCCAGGAAACGTCCCTGTTGATCCAACGTGACGATCAGGTCCGGCGAGTTCTCCAGGATGATCGTCCGCATGCGCTCGAGCCGACTTTGCCGGCGCCGGCTCTCGGCGACGTCGAGCGCGCGTTTCACCGCGGGGAAGAGGCGGGTCAGGTTCTGCTTGAGGAGGTAATCCTCGGCGCCGTGCTTGAGCGTCTCGACGGCGACATCTTCACCCACGGTCCCGGAAATGACGATGACGGGGAGGTCGAGGCCGGTTTCTTTGACGACTTCGAGCGTGCCTTGAGCGTTGAACGACGGCAGGCAGTAGTCGGAAAGGACGATGTCCCAAGACGCGTCGCGCAGCGCCTGACGAAGGGCCTCCTCCGTCTCGACCCGCAGAGCGCGCACGTCGTAGCCCGCGCTTCTCAGGGCTTCCTGGATAAGGATGGAGTCGTCCTCGGAGTCTTCGACCATGAGGGCGCGGAGAACAGGAGTCATAGCTCGGAATAGGGGGCGGGGGTTTCATTGAGCAACAGCCAGTAAAGGCCGAGCTGGCGGACGGCTTCGAGGAATTCGGCGAAGTTCACCGGTTTGCGCACGTAGCTGTTGCAGCCGAGGCTGTAGCTGGCGAGGAGATCCTGCTCCTCACGCGAGGAGGTGAGGACCACGACGGGCAGGAACTTCGTGCGCTCGTCGCCGCGGATGCGCCGCAGCACCTCGAGGCCGTCCACCTTGGGCAGCTTGAGGTCGAGCAGGATGATGGCGGGCTGGACCGTCCCGCCTGCGCCGTCGGAGCCGAAGAGGAGGTCGATCGCCTCCGCCCCGTCGCGCGCCACGGTGATGGTATTGGAGATGTGGTTCTGCTGAAAGGCGAGAAGAGTGAGCTCTTCGTCGTCCGGATTGTCTTCAACGAGAAGGATGGTTTTGCGGCTCATGACGTGGGTTGGCAAGCAAAGGAAAAGCGGAAGGTCGCACCCTGGCCGGGGGCGGCGGAAGCGGAGATGCGCCCGCCGTGACGGTTGATGATGCGCTGCACTGTAGCCAGCCCGATGCCAGTGCCGGGGAATTCCGTGACGCGGTGCAACCGCTGGAACGGGCCGAAGAGTTTGTCCGCATAACGCATGTCGAAGCCCGCGCCATTGTCGCTCACAGCAAAGACGGGCCGGCCGTCTTCGGCGCCGGCGGTGAAGGCGATGCGGGCGGCGGGTGTCTTCGAGGTGAATTTCCAGGCGTTGCCGAGGAGGTTCTCCAGCATGATGCGGAGCAGGCGGACATCGCCCTCGGCGCGGAGGCCGTCTTCGACGACGATCTCCACCCGGCGCTCCGGCGCGCCTTGTTGAAGCTGGTCGAAAATCTCGCGGGCCAGCGCGCTGAGATCGACCGGCTCACGGCGCATTTCGTCGCGGGAAACGCGGGAGAGATTGAGCAGATCGTCGATCAACTCGCCCATGCGATGCGTGGCGGCCAGCACGCGGCCGAGGTAATTTCGCGCCGTGTCGTCGAGGGCGTGGGCATGGTTCTTGGAGAGGATTTCGGCAAAGCCGGCGATGCCGCGCAGGGGCGCGCGCAGGTCATGCGAGACGGAATAACTGAAGGTCTCCAACTCCTTGTTGAGGGTCTGGAGTTCGCGGGTGCGATCCGCGACGCGCTGCTCGAGTTCGGCGTTGAACGCGAGCAACCGGGCCTGGGCCTCCTTGCGCCCGGTGATGTCCTGCATGGCGCCGACCATGCGCACGCCGCGGCCGGAAGCGTCGCGCAGCACGTGGCCGCGGTCGAACAGATAAGCCCAGGCGCCGTCCTTGCGGCGGAAGCGGTATTCGTCGGTCCATGTTTCCTCTGTGCCCTCGATGATGTCGTGGATGTGCGCGATCACGCGGTCGCGATCCTCGGGGTGGAGGCGATCGTTCCATGACTCGGTGATGGAGGGGCCGATCTCATCGGCGGCATAGCCGAAGAGGGTCTGGTAATTCTCGTTCCACCAAATGGCGTCGGTGGTGAGATCCCAGTCCCACACGACATCACCGGTGGCGCGGGCGGCGGCATGGAAACGGGCCAGGCTCTCGCGGAGGACGGCCTCGGCGCGCTGGCGCGCGGAGATGTCGTTGAGCAGGAGGGTGCGGATTTCCCGGCCGTCCTGGTGGAAGGTCACGACCCGCAACTCGGCGTCGAACGCTCCAGGCACGCCGAGGAGCCGAAACGTGGCGGTGCCCGTCGTGGCCAGAATCGCCGCCCAATCGGCGGCGTCCCCGGGCGCGGAGATCACGTCCGTCACGACGCGGCCGAGCACGCGGCCCCGCTCCAGGCCGAACAGGCGCTCCGCGGCGGCATTCCACTCGATGACGATCATTCCGGGATCGAGGCTGAAAATGGCCGTGTTGGTGGAGTCGAAAATAGCCGCTTTCAACGCCAACGAAGCCACCTGGTGTTCTTTGGTGAGGATTTGTTCCCGGACGGCCCCGGCCATGCGGTCGAGGGCTTCGCCCAAAAGCTGGGTCTCCCGGAACTCGTCGGTAGCGGAAGCGGTGGTCGCCGCCGGCTCGCGTTGTCCGATGCCGGCGACGCGCTGCTCCAGCTCCGCGAGCGGCCGGCCGAAGCGGCGGGCCATGCGCACCGAGACCAGGGCGAGTCCCGCCGCAATCGCCAGGCCCATGCCGACCACCTGATACAACTGACGGCGGAGCGCGGCTTCGATCAAGGGATCCGTGCGCGAGGCGACGATCAGCCACGAGACACCTCCCTGGAGATCGTGCCGGCAGGCGGCGGCCCAGCGACGCTCTCCGTCCAATTCCACCCGGTCCACGAAAACCTCGCTGGAATCGCCGGCGAATTCGAGCAACGGCGCGAGCGGGCCGGGCAGCGGCAGCGGCACCCGGCCCACTACCTTCGGGTCGCCGATCAAGCGGGGCGTGGCTCCCAGTTCCACGATCTGGAGTTGGCAGCGATGCTCCGCGGCAAGGGAGCGCAGGAAGCTGTTCAGCGCCGGAATATCGAAGTCGGTATCCAACACGCAAAGCAGCCGGCCGGCCTCATCCCGGAGCGCCTTCACGTAGCTGAAACCCCAGAGCGGTTCGCGGTCGTCCGCCGTATGGACGATCCATTGATAGGTCGGAATCCATGTGCCTCCGGCCGGCTCCTGCAACGCCGCCTGATAGAACGGCCGTGTTCGCGGATCATATCCACTGGCGGGGATCTCCTCATGCGGCACGAACCCTTGGTCCGTGAGCCGGAAATTCCGCGTCACCGGGTCATGAGTCCGCAGGCCGGGGAGAAGCCACAGCAGGATCTCGCCGTCGGCGGTCCGCTCCAGATTTCCGTATTCACCCGTCTCGGGCAGGACGATGCCGAGGTAACTCAATTCCGGCCGTTGCTCGAACGCCGCCAGCGAGTTTTCGAGGGTCGCCCGCAGCGTGGCCCCCGTCACTTCCGGCGTCCGCGCGGCGCGCTCGACCGACTCCGCGGTCATCTCCGCCGCCCGGAGGAGAATCCGCAACCGCCCCATCGCGTGGTTGAGCGTCTCGTTGATTTCCTGGCGCGACGCCTCTTCGGTGCTGGTGACGCCATGCCAGACCATCGCGATCAGCAAGGCCAGCCCGAGAGCCATGACCAGCCCCGCGACATTGGAGATCAATGCCTGGACGAACGAAGGGGATCGGCGGAGCGGTTTCATGGAGCGCCGTCACCGCGTCGCTCCGGTAAAACCCACCCGAAATGTGGCTTTGAATCGCAGCATGAAACGGAAGTGGCGGGGATTGTGCAATATTGGGCCTGCTTTGGCAACCAGAGGTCGATACATTATCACCTTGTTCAAAAAGTGGAATCTTTACACCAGATTTCACATTTACAAGGATTGGTTCGCCTCTTTCAAGTCTCTCGTCGCATAAGCCTGTCAATCCGTCAACGAAACGTCCACCGGGGTGGCGGCTTCGCCTGGATTGCAAATTGGACAGGCGCGACCAGCCGGACGGGTTAAACTGACGGCGTTCATGTCACGTTCCGACGCCCGCGTCCGTCCGCACGCCGCGCCGCTTTCCACCCCCGCCGGGTTGCTGGCGGAGGCGGGACGCGCTCGCTCGTTTGCGGAGAAATTCGCACGGCTGGCCGCGGGAGAACGCGTGGTCTTCGCGGATGTGGCGCCGGCGGCGCAAGGCTTCGTGGCGGCGGTGTGTCTGCGGGAACGGCCGGCGGCGCGCGCCTGGCTGGTGGTTCCGGATTTGCGCGCGCAGGAGAATCTTTACAACGATCTCGCGACGTGGCTGGGCGCGGCGGCGCGCGACCGGCTGTGCTTTTTCCCGCAACTGGAAACGCCGGCCTTCGAAGAAATGCTGCCGGATCCCGAGGTGATCTCCGAGCGGCTGGCGCTGCTGCACCGGTTGCGACCGGCGACGGGGGAGACCGAGGCATCGGCCCTCTCCCCCGCCCCGGTGGTCGTGCTGGTGGCGGCAACATTGGACGAGGAAGTCCCGCGCCCGGATGTGCTCGCCGATCAGGTGCTGCGGTTGAAAAAGGGGGAGGAATTCCGCATGGAAGACCTCGTGGACCGGCTGGAAGCGGCGGAATACGACCGGGTGCCGGTGGTGAGTGAGCGCGGCCAGTTCGCGGTGCGCGGCGGGCTGCTCGACGTGTTTTCCTGGCAGGCGGCGGCCCCGGTGCGGATCGAGTTTTTCGACCGGGAAATCGACTCGCTGCGCCCCTTCGATGTCAACCAGCAGACGAGCGTCGGCACGCAGGACGAGATCGAGCTGCTGCTCGGCCGCGTGGAAGAAAGCCCGCGCTGGGCGCCCGTGCGGGAGTTGCTAATGCCGGAGGATCTGGTGATCGCCTTCGACCGGCCCGATCTCACCGAGG
>CAZQUC010000181.1:2294-8491 GCA_964596095.1 uncultured Enterobacteriaceae bacterium | reverse complement strand
TGGCGAAGGGGATGTCGCGATGGGTGTGGCCGCCGAGGAAGGCGTCGAGCTTCGGCGTTTCCTTGGTGAGTTCGGTGACGCGGTTGGCGAAGTCGTCGCGGAAAAACGTCGCGCTGCGCCCGCCCATGTGCCCGGCCAACACGACCGCGTGGGCACCCTGGCTGCGCAGCTCATCGGCCGATGCGCGCACGGCGGCCAGCGAGTCAAGGGCTTCGATCTCGCGCAACATCTGCCGCGGCAGCCAGCTCGTCAGCCCGGGCGTCACCGTGCCGATGATCCCGATTTTGAAGCCGCCCACTTCCTTAAGCACATGCGGGGCCACGCGCGCGAAGGGGCTGCTTTTCTCATGACGACCGGGCGCGACACCGGAGAAGACGATATTCCCCGCGAGCACGGGCAGCGCGGCCTGGGCGAGGGCGCCGGCCACCACGTCGCGGCCCCAGTCGAAATCGTGATTGCCGAGCACCCAAGCGTCGTAGTTCAGAGCGTTGAGCAGCTTGACCATGACATGCCCCTTGGAATGCAGGCCGACGTGGGTGCCTTGATACAGATCGCCGATGTCGAGCAGCAGCGAGTGCGGATTCTCCTCGCGCCAGCGCTTGATGAGCGTGGCGCAGCGCGCGAGTCCGCCGAGGGTGAGGCCGTCATACGACGTGGCGGGGAGAATGTGGCCGTGCAGATCGGTGGTGTGGATGAGCGAAACCGTGCGCACGTCGGCGGCGGCAACCTGTTGGCTGAACACGGAAGCGCCCAGCAGCGAGCCGGTGGCGAGATCGAGAAAGCGGCGACGGTTCATGGCGTGGCGGCGTGAGGTGACAGCGTGACGTGAAACGCGCCAATATCCCGCTTGAAATCAGCGCGTGCGACACGAAAAGCGTGTGACGATGAAATTCGCCGACCTCCGAGGGATTTTGCAATACGTGCCGCAGTTTCGCGGCGCGGTCTTCGTGCTGGCCGTGGATGGCGAAGTGGTGGCGGGCGAGCATTTCGCCGCGCTGCTGCTGGATGTCGCCGTGCTCCACTCGCTGAGCGTGCGCGTCGTGCTTGTGCATGGCGCGAGCCATCAGGTGCGCGAGCTGGCGGAGAAACGCGGCATCGCCATCACCAGCAGCGACGGACTGGGCGTGACCGACGCCACCACGCTGGAGCTTTCCGAAGAGGCGATCAACATCCTCGCCGGGCACATCATGCAGCAATTCACCTCGGTCGATCTCCGCGGCGTGACCGGCACGTGGCTGGAGGCGCATCCCGCCGGCATCATCAAGGGGCGCGATCTGGAATACACCGGCACCGTGGAGCGGCTCGACGTCGCGGGCCTCACCGCCGTGCTCGACAAGGGCATGCTGCCGATCCTTTCCCCGCTCGGCTACGACGGCCAGGGCGGCGTGCTGCGGCTCAACTCGGACGCCGCCGCGCAGCAGATCGCCATCGCCCTCAAGGCGCAAAAAATCATCTACGTCTCGGCCACGTCGCTGAAAAATCCCGATGGCTCGCGATTGCCCGCACTCTCGGTCGAGGAGGCGAAAAAATTCGCCGCCGCGCTGCATCCCGTGCGCGACGCCGCCACCATCTCCGCTCTCACCAGCGCCGCGCGCGCATGTGAGAATGGCGTGTCCCGCGTGCATATCGTCAATGGCCTGCAAGGCGAGGTGTTGCTGGAGGAACTCTTCAGCAACGAAGGCGTCGGCACCATGATCTACGCCGACGAATACCAGCAGATCCGCCCCGCCACGGTCGGCGACATCCCCGCCATGATGGGCATGATCCGCCAATCGGTCGCCGACGACGAGCTGGTGCCGCGCACGCGCAAAGCGATGCGGGTCGCGCTCGGCGATTACTTTTTGTTCGAGACCGACGGCAATCCCATCGGCGTCGTCGCCGTGCATTATTACCCCGAGCATAAACTCGCGGAGCTGGCGTGTCTCTACATCCGCTCCGCGCACGAGAACGCCGGCCACGGCCGCAAGCTCGTCACCTTCGCCGAGCGCAAGGCCCGCGAGCGCGGCGCCACGCGGATGATCGCCCTCTCCACGCAAGCGTGGCGTTACTTCGAGCAAAAATGCGGCTTCCACCCCGCCACCTTGGACGACCTCCCTCCGGACCGCCGCCGCAAACTCGAAGCCAGCGGCCGCAATTCCCGCGTGATGATCAAAGAGGTGTAGTTCGTAGCGGGGGCGTCCCGCCCACCGCGGGCACGAGGTGGCCTGCAAAGAAAGCGTGCTCTTTCAGAAAAAAGCCCCGCATCGCCACATCGCTGCGGAAAGCAGCGGAGGCTTTTCGTGAAACATCACCCGTCACCACGCCGGGCCGCGCTCTCCGCGGTGGGCGGGACGCCCCCGCCACGATGCTCACGCATAAAGCAAAAACTCCTTCCGCCGCTCCGCGAAGGCTTTCTCCTCCGGCTCCCAGGCGCGGGCCAACTCGGCCGGCGCGACGCCCGCTTCCAGCCCGACGCGCTCGCGGTCGCTGCCGAAGAGGAGGTCGATGGCGATGGGATCGGTGACGTATTCGTAGATCTCCGTGCGCCAGCGGAAGTGGCCGCCGGAGAGCGCGCGCATCGCCGCCACCACCGCGAGCCCGGCGCGCACGGGCCGGAAAGCGTGCCGGTCGGTCACGTGGAGTTGCACGCCGCCGCAATCCACGCCCACATGTTTCTGGAACGTCGGCCGATACCACAACGGGCGGAAGACCGCGCCGGGATGACCCTCCGCGGTCAGCCGGTCGGCGAAGGCCTGCGCCTCCAGCCACGGCGCGCCGCAGATCTCGAACGGCCGCGTCGAGCCGCGCCCCTCGCTGGCATTGGTGCCCTCGATCAGGCACCCGCCGGGATACACGATGGCCGTGTCGAGCGTCGGCATATTCGGCGAGGGCAGCACCCACGGCAGCCCCGTGTCATCGAAATACATCTCCCGCCGCCAGCCTTCGCAGCGGATGACCGTCAGCGCCGCACCGTGCAGGCCGCGCTCTTTGACAAAAAGCCGCGCCAGCTCGCCGATCGTCAGCCCGTGGCGCGTGGCCAGATCGTGCGCGCCGACAAAACTCTCGTAACCCGCCCGCAGCGCCGGCCCCTCCACCACCACGCCGCCGAGCGGGTTCGGCCGGTCCAGCACCACCACCGGCAACCCCAGCGGCAGCGCTGCCTCCAGGCAATACATCATCGTCGCCTGGAACGTATAATAGCGGCTGCCCACGTCCTGCAGATCGATCACCAGCACATCAAGCCCGGCCAACTGGTCGCGCGTCGGCCGCAGACTGGCGGCGGTCGGGCCATAGAGACTATGCAACCGCCGCTCCGCCGCGTGATGCCCTTGGGATTCCTGCTCGGACACGTGGATCAAATCCTGCGCCTGCCCCAACAGCCCATGCTCCGGCCCGAAGATCGCGGCCAGTTCGATCTCCGGCGCGGCGGCGAACAAATCGATAGCATGGCGCAGCCGCGCGTCCATCGACGCCGGATGGCACACCAGGCCGACACGTTGACCACGCAACGGCGCAAAATGGGAAGCGACCAGAACATCGAGACCGGTTTGGACAGGCATGGCGAATCCACCAGACACGGAAACCTTTCTTCCGGCAATCGGCAAAACCGCCCGGTCTCGTAGCGGGGCCGTCCCGGCCACCGCAAAGGAGCCTCCCGCGGAAAGCGACGAGAAAAGAAGCCCCGGCTCCCGCCGTGAGTGTTTGCATTGACAAACGCGCCACCGCCAACTCCGATACGACAACCACCACCCCACCGAACGCACGACGATGAACGGCACGTTGGATATTTGCGGCGATAGGAAGATTCAGAACCCCACCGAGAGTGACATCCGGCAGGCGGTGTTCGCGCTCGATTCCCAGAATGATGAGGCGTTTCTTATCCTCGGGATGACCGACATGACTTACATGCAGACCAGCGGCGACGGCAAGATTGGCTTTGATCTGGAGTATCAGGAAACCGACGTGGAGCATCATTACCGGGCCACGCGCGACTTTACCGCCGAGGAAGTGGTGCGGGCGTTTGTGGCTTATTCCACCGGTTCGGACGAGTGGAAGCGCATGGCGGAGTGGGAGCTTTTCACGTGGTGATCACCACGATGACACCGTGCAAAGGAGCTGGCGCCAACGGCCCGGATCCTCCTTGACAGTGTAGCCCGAATGAGCCCTATTGGGCCATGCCACTCAAGGAAGCCGTCGTCAGAGCCCGTGTGGACGTGAAGCTAAAGCGTGATTCCGAGGACATCCTTCGTCAACTTGGCCTGAGCCAGACAGAGGCGATCCGGTTGTTCTTGACGCAGATTGTTCGGCGGAGGGGGCTGCCGTTTGCCGTTGCTCTCTCCCCGGATGATAATGACGACTTGTTGTTGCCCCGTTCCAAGCGGCAAGCCGCCATCGACTATCTTGATGACACCTGAGCCGGGAGAAGTCTATCGGGTGGATTTGGGCCTTGCCGGGAAGGTTCGTTATTTCATCGTTGTCTCCAGGCACGACGATAATCCACCGCGCGCCTTGGCGCTTTGCGTGCCTATTACCACGCAAAACCGAGGCTCGAAGTATGAAGTAGCGCTGCCCCGAGTTCGATTCTTGCGCGAGTTGAGCTATGCGAATGCTCAGGGTTTGCAGGCGGTGCAACATCATGAGCTTGAGGGGCCGGTCGGACGGTTCACCGCGCCGACGGTAGAACTCCTCCGGGAGGCACTGCGTTATGCGATGGATCTCTGATCGCCCGAGACGATCCGCAGACATCCAAGGACGACAGGCGCCGCTCCCTAATCCCCCTCCCACAAAAAATGCTCGAGCCGCAACCTCGCGGCTTTGTCGCGGGCGAGGGAGGCGTGGGGGCCGGGGGTGGCGGCGAGTTGTTGGGCGAGTTCGGCGGCGGCGCGCCAGTCCTTTTTTTCCTCCAACAAGGCCACGGCGGCGAGGCCGGCGCGGGCGGGCCAGAGGGCGGCCCGGGGGTTCGACGGTGGGCGGCCGCCGAGCAACGGGCGGGCGGCGTCTTGGTAGAGGCGGAAGGCCTCGTCGTGGCGGTTGAGCGCGCGGAGGGCGTCGCCGTGGCGGCAGAGGGCCTGGGCGCGCTGGGCCGGCGGGGCGGCGCGATCGGTGGCGACCTGGGTGAAGGCCTCGCAGGCTTTTTCCGGCTGGGCCGGGGCCGAGGCTCCGGGGCGCAGATACAATTCGCCCTGGGCCAGCAGCGCGGCGGTGCGTTGCGCGGGGGTAAGGGCGGGGGGGCCGGTGAGGAGGGCTTCGAGTTGGAGGAGGGCTTCGTCGTTTTGCCCGAGCCGGCTTTTGGCCAGGGCCTGTTGGAAGCGCGCGGGGAAGACCATCGAGTCATCCAGCGCGGCCGCCTCGCGCCAGTGGTCGATGGCGTGGTCGAGGCTTCCGGGGGAGGGGACACGCAGCTCGGCCAAGCCGGCGAGGTAAGCGGCGCGCGCGGCGAAGGGGGTCGCCACATCGTCGGATTCGCCGGCGGTTTCCAGTTCGTCGGCGAGCGCGGTGTATTCGGCCACGGCGGCAGGCCATTCGCCGAGGCGGCCAAGCCAGGCGGCGCACCGCAAGCGCACCAGCGGGCGGCGCGGCGACTCCGGCCAATCGATGAGAAAGGCGCGCGCTTTTTCCAGTGCGGTGGCGAAGGCGGCGTCTTTTTCCTCGATCCAGAGGTCGAGCCATTCGAGCCGCTCGCGGGTCTCCGCGTTGGGGCCGGCCTTGTGCGCGGCTTTCAGCCACTGGCGGGCGCGGTTGAGATCGGGGGGTGACTCCAGCAGGCTGATTTCCGCCAAGGCGGCGGCGGCCAGGCTATGGCGGGGATCTGTTTTGGGCGCGGCTTCCAGAAACCGCTGCAACGAGGCCGCGGCTTCGGGGCGGTAACGGGCGGAGGCCTGGAGGCCGCTTTCGTAAAGCACGGTGGGCACGGTGTCGGGCCAGGGCGCGAGCGCGTCGAGGAGGCGGGGGGCAATCAGGGCCGTCAACGGGGGTTCGTCTGGAGTGGTGGCCGCGACCGTGGGGTCATCGTCCGCGGCCGGCGTGTCGCCGTCGTCCCAACCGGCTTCAGCGTCGCAAAAGGCAGCATTGAGGAAGCAGGCCCGCGCCAGGCCCGGATCGGCCGCCAAGCGACCCGCGGTGAGAAATCCTTCGGTGGCGGCCGCGAGGTCGCCGGCCCGGCGGTCGGCTTCGGCGGCGAGGAACAGACCGCGCGGGAGTTGCAGGGTCGCGGAGGC
>CAZQUC010000181.1:0-2194 GCA_964596095.1 uncultured Enterobacteriaceae bacterium | reverse complement strand
TGATCCGGCTGCGTGGTGGCGAAGTGTGTGAAGGCGGCCACGGCTTCCGCCGCGCCTTGCGGCGTCAGGGCCATCGCGGCCGCTTGGGCGAACCGGGCGGCGCTGGCGAGGCCCGGCTGCGGCGCGGTCGTCCAGTCGGCGAAAAGTTTGGCAATCTCGCTCACCTGCAACCCGCCGATGGCTTCCAGCGCGAGCACGATGGCATTCACGTCCGGTGTGTCCGGCTCGGCGCGCAGCCATTCCACCAGCGAGCGCTGGGCTTCGGCGGCGCTGCCGGTCGCGGCGCGGGCGCGGGCCAGCACGAGGCGGGCGGTGGCGCGGACCGGGCCGGCGGGCGCCCGCCCCGCCACCGGCGCGGCGAGACGTAACGCATCGCCGGGGCGGCCGTCAGCCAACGCCGCGCGCGCGCGCAGCAGGCTGCGCTCGTGACTGTCCGCGGCCGGGGTCAGGACGGCTTCGGCGGCGGGCGCGTCGCCCATCGCGAGGTAAAGCTCTCCCAAGCGGAGCCGCGCGGTGGCGGCCAGGGCGGGATGGCGGCCGCCCACGTCCGCGCCGAGGACGGGCGTCAGAATTTCCACCGCCTTGGTCCATTGCCCGCGCTCCGTCCACAGCGCGCTGCGGGACAAAAGCGCCGCTTCGCCCCAAGGGTCGCTCAGGTCGGCCGCCAACTCGGCCAGCCAGGTGTCGGCTTGGGCGAGGGAAGCGGGGGAGGGGGCCGGGTGGTCCGAGGTCGCTGAAGAATCGGGCAGGCGGGACGCCCGCCCTCCCGTCTGGAGCCACGCATGCGCCCGCCAGAACCGGGCTTCGCGCGAGTCCGGCAGGGGTAGCTCCGCCCAGCGCCCCGCGGCCTCGGTGTCGTTCCCGCGCACGGCGGCGGCCAAGAGCGCGAGCGCGGTGGCGGGATCGGGCGCGGTCTCGACCGGCGCGTCCGGTGTCTTCGGGGTTTCCGCGGAATGTTCCGCGCGGCGATCCGCGTCCGGCGGCGGCGGCTTTGTCCCTCCCTCCGGGCGTCCTGGCTTGCGCGTGGATGATGGCGGCGCCTTTTTCTTAGGCGGAGCCGCGTCCGCCCCCAGGCCGCCCACGCCCACGCCGAGCAGCGCCACGAACGTCAGCCGCGCGAGCGCCCCTCCACGGGGAACCGGCGGCGCCCTGCGTCCTGTGACTTCCCTCCGGCGTAGCATCCACATAAATAAAAAATGCGCCACGCACCGCTGATTGCAAACCCCACGGTTTGTGATAATTTCAGAACCCGTCGTTTCCGTTCGCTCAAGGTTTTCCGGTTTCCGGCGCTTTGACCGCGTGGTTTTCCGCGGCTCACGATCTCTCCGGCGCTCCCGGCCTTTCGTTTCTTTTCAATTCCATTTCCGACCAACCCGCCGTCGGCGCGGCCTGTTTTTGTCCAACAATCTCCGCCGATTTTCACCAGCGACATTTTCCAGATTCCACCAAGGCTTCCGTTCGCCACCCATCGCTTCCACTCATGTCCGATTCCTCAAACCGCCGTCCGCGGCCCCAGCACACCGGAGAACCCTCCGGTGATCCGAATTTCAACTGGCGCGGGCTGGTCCTGCTCGCCGTGGCGCTGCTGCTGGTCAGCTCGGCCTTCATGCCGCGCCTGCTGGGCAATGTCCGCCGCCTGGAATACCCGCAGTTTCTTGAAAAACTGAAAACCAACGCCATCGACCGCTCACGGCCCGTGCTGCTCGTGACCCGGCCCGACACTGGCGAGGAATACATCGAGGGATATTTGCGCAGCGACATGAACGTGGCGGAAAAATTCACCACGCCGGTGCAAAGCCAGTGGCTGCGGGATTCTTTGCTCAAGGCATTCGAAGCCCACACCGACGAAAGCGGCGCGCCCGCGCCCATTCACCCGCAGTTCGCCACCAAGACGAGCTTCCTCAATTCCGGCGGCATGATGCTCCTGCTCACCTTGGGCATGGTCCTCTTCCTGTATTTCCTCTTCCGCCAGCAGATCAAAATGGCCGGCCGCGGCGCGCTGAGCTTCGGCAAATCCAAGGCCAAGATGCTCAACTCGGATCGTAATAAAGTGACGTTCAAGGATGTGGCTGGATGCGACGAGGCCAAGGAAGAGGTTTGGGAGTTGGTCGAGTTCCTCAAGGATCCGAAGAAATTCCAGCGCCTCGGCGGCAAGATCCCCAAAGGCATCCTCATGGTCGGCTCGCCCGGCACC
>CAZQUC010000180.1:0-8525 GCA_964596095.1 uncultured Enterobacteriaceae bacterium | reverse complement strand
CCGGTCCCGGACCGAAGGCGTCGCCCTTGGTGGTCCAGCCTTCAAAAGACGAGGTTTCAAAGTCCCCCACCACCACATCCTCCGCCGCTCCCGCCACCGCGGTGAGCGCGATCCAACCGGCCAGTAGCCGCCATTTTCCAACCATCGATGGGGTATTCATGGCCGCAGGCTAGGGACGCGGATGGCGTCTGGCAAGGCGAAGCTGCCCGTGGCATGGCTCAGGCTTCGTTCACGGAAAGCCGCGGCGTTTTCGGCTTCACGCTGACGTGCGGATGCCCGCGCAGCGAGAACCGCCACGGGCGCTCCGTCGCCACGCTCAGGCCGATGCGCCCGTCCGTGACGATCTCGGCGGCAAACCCTCGCTCCCGGGGTTTGAACCCGCGCCGGCGGGCGACCCGCGCGTCCACCCCCACCAGGTCGCACGCATGGTCCGCCCGGCCGAGCGCGAGCGAGCGGCCCAGTTTGCCCGGCCCGGAGCACAAATCCCGCAGCGCTTCCTTGCCGCGACGTGCCCGCATCAGCGGCAGCCCGCGCACCGGCTCGAGCGCGCGCAGGAGCAAAATGCCGTCCTCGCCACCACCTTTCACCAACACGTTGAGCAGCCAATACATGCCGTAGTTGAGATACACATAGGCCGTCCCCGCCGGATACCGCGCCACGAACTCCCGCGTCGAGGGCCGCACGCTGGTATGGCATGCCGGATCATCCACCACGCCATAGGCTTCCAGTTCCACGATCACTCCCTCGCAGCCATCCCACACCAGCGAGCAGCCGGCCAATTCCCGGGCCACGGTCAAAAACGGACGAGTGAAAAAATCGCGGGTGAGATACATGGAGCGCACGGAATCCTGCCGGCCCGGCGAAAAGGAACCGGGTCGAGACGGCCATTCTGGGACAGCCTCCGGAAGGCCGCAAACCCGATCGCGCCGGAGCCGTCCAGCCTCTGTTCGAAAGATCGAAGTCCCGCGCTTTTTCTCTAGCAATTCGCCGGAAATGGTTAAGAAGTCCAAACCAATGAGTCGCGATCACGACGAGCCCCTCGAAACGACCACGCTCTGGAAGGCGGTGTCCCGCTGCCTGGCGTGGGCGGTGACGCTGGTGGTGGTGTGCATCGCCTTGGCCTTGTTCAAGCCGCAATTGAACCGGCGGGCGCAATTGGACGCGCGCATCGAGGCGCTGAAAGCCGAGCGGGCGCAGGCCCGGCTGACGTATGAGTCGATCAAGAGCAAACTGGAGTGGCTCAAGAACGACCGGGAGTATCTGGAAGTGCATGTCCGCGACCGGCTCGACGTCGCACGCGAGGGCGAATGGGTGTTTCAATTTTCCGACGCGAAAGACACCGCGCGGTGAGGCCGCACCAAAAGCGCCGCCTTATGGGGCCTGTCTCTCCGGAGTAAACCCCACCACCGGCAAGCCGCCGCAATCAGGGCACCGCGCGGCCAGATCGTTGAATTGGGCGTGGCAGCGCGGGCAGTAGGCGCGGGCTTCGTCGGCGGGGGCGGGTGGCGCCAGCAGGGAAGCGGGATCGACGTCGTTGGCGAGGAGGAAGGCTCGCAAGGCCTCGCGAGCGGCTTCGTCGGCCGCGGCCGCCTCGGCGGGCGGTCCACTGGCGACAGGGAAAGCCGGAGGGAGGGGAAATACCACCTTGCGCCAAGCCTCCCCCGCTTGGGCGAGGAAAGCCTCCCGATCCAGCACCGCGGCGGCCACGGCCAGGGGATGAAACGCCTCCAGCCAGCGCCGCGCCAGCAATCCGGGCGCGCGGACGGCGTGCTGCGGCACCAGGGCCACCAAGAGAGTGTGTTGCCAGCGTTCGTCCTTGAGCGCGGGATATTTTTCGCGATGGGCCCGGCGATAGTCCCGCGCGGCGGCGATGAGCAGCCCCCACCCCACCGCCAGCCCGCCCCAAAACCAGGGCGACGCGCCCCACCACCAATAGACCAGTGGCAGCACGAGGAAAAAGCCCGGCGCCAGCAGCCAGCGGCCGATCCAGCGCAATCGGGACGTGGCGGTCGTGAAATCATCCAGCGCCTGCCGCACGCCGGCCACGTCGAAGCGGCCCGGCCGGGCGCGTTGTTCGCCGCAGACGAAGCCCCAGCCGAAGGGCGGCAGCGGCGGCGCGAAGACGAAGCGGCCTTTGCCCCCGCCTTCCACAGGCGGGCTGCCCTTCCAGCGATCCCGGCGGCCGGAGAGAAAAACCCACGCCCACGGCTTCACCCACAGCACGCATTCGCTGAGGTAAAGCGCCACCAGAATGAGCATGAACTGCTGGCCTTCGGTAAGCACGGTGGCGCGGGCGTCCGGCGTTTACGAGGCGGGCGGTGGTGGGGGCGGCGGCGGAAAGGTGTCGTCGTGCTGTTTGCCGCCGCCGAACAATCCGCCGAAGACCTTCTTGAAGACGGCCGCGACCGCCACCAGGCCGATGAGGATGATCTTGAAAAACTTCCCGAAAAACTTGGCGAGCACGGCCCACAACCCGCTCTTCACCGCCAGGGCCGCGCCGCCGCCGATCACCAGCGCCGTCAGGCCTCCCTGCGCGATTTTGTCACCCACGCGATATTCCGCATACGTTTCGCCGGATTGGAAATGATGGCCTCCGATCAACCGGCGCGCCAAGGGCAGCGTGGCGTCCAATTGCGCCGGATCGCACACCAGCGTCGCGTCCATCACGCCTTTGCGTCCCAGCAGTTTGACCATGTAGTTGACCGATTCCCCACCGCTCTCGCTGCGCAATTTGAGCCCCCATTCCAGGTTGTTGGTTTTCTCATCGTAGTGGGGCTTGACCACCCACCCCTCGTTGTAAAGGCGCGGCAGCCCGCGACGCTGGCGTTCCTCGTTGCCGAGTTTTTCCTGCTCCTTCTTTTGCTGGAAAATCTCGTCCGCGTCGAGCTGGTCTTTTTCGTCATCCTTGACATAGCCGCGCTCATCGAACGCGAACAGGATGAACCAATCGAGATTCTCCGGCGCGATCAGCCCCAGTTCGCTGTCGCCGACGAGATTCCCATACAATTGCAGCAACCGGCGCGCGCCGTCCCCGGTGGTGAAGCGATAGCCGGAAGGAACCTCCACCTCCGCCCACTCACCCAGTTGTCCCTGGCCCGAGCGGCTCCAGCCATAGCTTTCGACCTCTTCCAGAAACTCCTTTTCCGCGGCGGCGCGGGCGGCGGCGGCTTCCTCGGGCGAGGGCGCCGGCGGTTCGGTTTCACCCGCGGCCGGAGGTGGCGCGGGCGGATCGAACGGCGTCCCTTGTTGAGCCTCCAGCCGGCCACCGGCCAGCGCCAGCGCGGTCAGCGCGCCGACGAGGCAGAAATAACGTGATTTCATAAGATTGACGCCCTTATGCCACGGGAGCTTCCGCGCGGCAAGCACAATCATGATTGATGAGGGGTAGTGTTCAAAGTAATTCCATTCCGAGTGAAAATCCGCGTCGCATCGGTCGGAAACGGAGATCTTCCAAGAACTCCGGAACCGTCGCCACACCGGTCGCGAGGGAATGATCATTCAACCAAACCGCCACATGATCGACCCGCCTCCGGCACGGCAGCGAAAACCCTGATCTCCGGAGGTTTCCGTTCGTATATTAACAACTTCAAGGCCGGTAAAAGTGATCCTCGGGCGCTCCCCGGCGGCTCAAGCAGGGACGGGGGCGGGCGCGGAGGCTTGACCCTTCCACGCGTTGCGGGTTCGTTCGTGGCTGATCCGGCGGAGGATGGGGCTTTGCGGCCCACGCCGGCTCGCTTTCCGATGTCAAGAGGCCGCCCATTCAGTTTCGTGGAATCGATCGTCGTGCTGCTGGCGCTGGGCGGCGGGATGGCGGCGCGCGCGGACGAGGCGCACCGCATGGAATATGAGACGAGCATCAAGCCGCTGCTGCAAAAATACTGCTACGATTGCCACGGTCAGGAAAAGGCGCGCGCGGATGTGAATTTTGCGGAGCACGAGGATTACGCGCAGATCGTGCAGAACCAATCGTTTTGGCAAAACACCTACGAGCGGATCTTTGCGTTTGAAATGCCGCCGGAGGGCAAGCGGTCGTTCCGCTTCGACGAGCGCGAGAAGGTCATGAACTGGCTGAAGGCGCTGCCCAAGCCGTCGCTCGACTGCTCCAGCATCGCCTCCGACCGCAACACGAGTTTTTACCGGGGCCACGTGATGAGCCGCCGCCTGACCCGCGCGGAGTATGACCACACGATCCGCGATCTCTTCGGGCTCGACCTGCGCGCAGGCCGCGAACTGCCCGCCGATGGCGCGGGTGGCGAAGGGTTCGATACGACGGGCGACACGCTCTTCACCTCGCCGCTGGCCATCGAAAAATACCTGGAGGCGGCGGAAACCGTGACGCGCGCCTTTCTCGGCGACGAGGCGACAGCGCTCGCTCCGGAAGCGAAAGCGGCGCGCGACCGGTTGATTTTCGTCACGCCCGATGACGCCCTGCCCGCCCGCGAGGCGGCACGCCAGGTGATGGCGCGCTTGTTGCCGCGGGCTTACCGCCGGCCGGTCACGGACGAAGAGGTGGAAAAAATCATGAGCCTCTACGACCGCCGCGCGGCGCGGGGCGAGAGGTATGTCGCCGGTCTGCGGCTGGCGGTGCGCGGGGTGCTGGTGTCGCCGCATTTTCTCTTCCTCGTCGAACCCGAGCCGGACGAAAGCGGCGTGCAACCTCTCGGGCCGCATCAGCTCGCGACGCGGCTGTCTTACTTCCTATGGGCGTCGATGCCGGATGAGGAATTGACCCGCCTCGCGGCCAGCGGGGAAATTCTGCGGGACGAGGTGCTGGCCGCGCAGGTGAAGCGCATGGTGCGAGACCCGCGCGCGGCGTCGCTGGGCGAGCGCTTCGCCGCGCAATGGCTGGAGTTGGAAAAACTCGGCACCGAGGTCAAGCCCGACCCGCAGCGCTTCCCGGAATTCGACGACGCGCTCGCCGCCGCCATGCGCGGGGAGGTGGTCGAGTTTTTCAATCATCTCGTCCGCGACAACGAGCCGCTGACCCGGCTGCTCGACGCCGACTACACCTACGTCAACGCGCGCCTCGCCCGACACTATGGGTTGGCGGACGTAGAGGGCGACGAGTTCCAGAAAGTCAGCCTGCCGACCAAGGACCGCGGCGGCCTGCTCGGCATGGCGGCCATCCACACGCTGACCTCCATGCCCTTGCGCACCAGCCCGGTGCTGCGCGGTCGCTGGGTGCTCGATACCCTGCTCGGCGAACGCGTGCCCCCGCCGCCGCCGGACGTGCCGCCTTTGGCTGAGGAAAACGACCACGCCCTCTCCGCCGCCTCGTTGCGCGAGCAGTTGGAGCTTCATCGCAAAAACCCCGACTGCGCCAGTTGCCACAACAAAATGGACCCGCTCGGCTTCGGCCTGGAGCCGTTCGACGTGCTCGGCCGCCTGCGCACGGATGCCGTCGATGCCCGCGGCACCCTGCCCAATGGCGATTCCTTCAACGGCCCCGCGGAGTTGAAACAGATCATCCTCCAGCGCCGCGGCCAAATCATGCGCCGGCTCATGCGCCGCCTCGCCGGTTACGCGCTCGGCCGCGAACTCGGCAAATTCGACCAATGCATTATCGACGACGCCCTCAAGGCCCTCGAACGCGACGGCGACCGCCCCCAAGGCGTCCTCGAAGCGATCGCCCTGAGCAAAGGCTTCCGGTTGCGGTATTATCCCAAGAGTGAATCCACGCCGGAGACGGCGAGTGTTCAGTAAGCTGTCCCACACCTAGCACCATGAAAAAATCCTGGCATCTCCCACGTCGCACCTTCCTCCGCGGAGCGGGGGTCACGCTCGGGCTTCCGTTTTTGGAGGCGATGGGCGAGTTGATTCCCGGCGCGTCGCCGACCGCGGCGGCGGGCGTCAATACCGCGAAGTCACTCCAGGCCCCGGTGCGCATGGCCTGCCTTTATTTTCCCAACGGCGTGTGGCGCAAGGATTGGTTCCCGGAAAAAGATGGTGCGGACTATGAAATGACGCCGTCGCTGGAGCCGCTGGCGCGCCATCGCGAGAATCTGCTGGTTTTCTCCGGACTCGACAAGAAGCACAGCCACGGCGGCGACGGCCATTATGCGAAGACGGCCAATTTCCTCACCGGCCTGCTCGTCAAGAAAACCACCGGCAAGGACTTGAGCGTCGGGAGTTGCTCCATCGACCAGCATTGCGCGCAGCAGATCGGCCATCTCACACCGCTGCCGTCCATGGAGTTGGGCATCGATCCCGTCATCTCCGGCATCGATTCGATCGTCGGCTATACGCGGCTTTACGGCTCCTATGTTTCCTGGCGCTCGCCGTCGCAGCCGGTCGCCCGCGAGATCGATCCCAAGGCCGCCTACCAGCGCCTCTTCGCCGTGCTCAACAGCGGGCGGGTGGACGATGCCCGCGCCGCCGGCGACCGCGATGCCTTGCTCGACCTCGTGCTCGACGACGCCAAATCCCTCCGCCGTCGCCTCGGCCGCGACGATCAATTCAAGCTCGACGAATACCTCGACTCCGTGCGCGAGGTGGAAAAACGCCTGTCCTTCTTCTCCCAGCCCGATCCCCGCGCGTGGCGGCCGTCCGAGCAATTCGACGGCCATGCGGAAGCCGCCCCGGTCGGCGCGCCCGGCGACCACCAGGAGCACGTCCGCCTCATGATCGACCTCATGGTGCTGGCCTTCCGCACCGACTCCACGCGGCTGACCTCTTTCATGTTCGCCAACGACGTGTCGGGCAAGAACTTCGCGCAGCTCATCCCCGGCTGCGATGGCAGCCACCACGAATTCAGCCACCACCAGGACAAGACGGAAAAATACGAGCCTTACGCGAAGATCAACCGCTGGCACAACGAGCAACTCGCTTACTTCATGGACAAAATGCAGGCCGTGAAGGAGGGCGAGCGCACCCTGCTCGACAACAGCATGATCCTTTTCGGCTCCAGCATCTCCGACGGCAACAGCCACCAACCCGACAACCTGCCCATCCTGCTGGCGGGCCGAGCCGGCGGCGCCATCAAGTCCGGCCGCCACCTCGCCAGCCCCAAAGGCACGCCGCTGTGCAACCTCTACGTCTCGATGCTCGAACGCATGGGCACGCACGTCGAATCCTTCGGCGATAGCACGGGGGCGTTGGAGATCATGGGGTAGAAGGGGAAGAGGAGATAGTAAGATAATGAGTGACGGGCGCCGGGTTCGCGCCCGAGGAGCAAAGGAAGGGGGGCGTCCTGCCTTCCCGTTGCGCCAGCCGGCCAATGCGCGTATTCGCACAAAGGGTCACATTCCAAAAAATCGCATTCGCGCCAATGATCGGGCCTTTTGCGAGCGTGCCGGACATTTCAGACAGACCTGTCCTTTGATGACACGTGTCCCTTGATGACACGTCAATCCGGTATCGCTCCCCGTCTGGGCGCCGCAACATGTCGGCGGCGCGATACCCAGGGCGTTGCCCTGGGCTGAGGAATTCCGACCCGTTGGGCCGTCACAGCGCCAACGGCGCGTCATCCCTTAGCCTAGCCCAACAGGCTGGGGTCATGGTCCTCACTCACCATCACCGCACGGCCTGAAGGATCGCCATCCCTGAGCCAAAGGGAAAGCGGACCATTTCCCAATGCAGCCGGCAAATGAGGCAAAATGCCGGCGCAAAATGCCTGGCACTTTACTCCTTACTCCAAGCGAGATGGCTTTTGGTCGTTTTGAGAAACGGTTCCTTTTCGTTGAAAAAGAAGATTACTTTCGATCACGTTGGCCCCATGATACTCTTGGTTCGATTTCCCCCATGACTCACTTTCGCCAACGATGGCTGTGGTTTTTTTTGCCAAGTCTGGCCACCGCCTTTGCCACGGGCTTCTGGATGGGTTCCCTTCGGATGACGCCTCCGGCGCACCCCGGAGCCAATCCTCCGGTGGAGACCCTCGACCAATCGCCGCCGGCCGGGCTGCTGAAGACCGGTGCCGCAACGGAGCGGATGGAGGCTCTCTCGCTCGTCGGGCTGCCTCCGGCGGAGATCTGGCAGGTGTTGGGCCGTCTCACCGATTCGAAATTGCGAGCCGCCGCCATCCGGGAATGTTTGGCCCGGTTGCCGGTGGAACAATGGCAGGACTGGATCGATGCCTTCACCGCTGAAATGGAGAAACCCAATCACAAAGCGGATCTTGAGAAGCAGGCGCTCCTGATCGGGACCATCAACGACATGATGGCCGCCGTCGCTTCGCTCGACCCGGAGGGTTTTATCGCCGCCGTGCAACCCCACAGAAAGCACAGCTACTATTCGGGAGCCAAAACTCGCCTTCAGGCGGTGATGGCCTGGGCCAGGCAAAACCCCGCCGCCGCCAAAGCTTTTTTGCAACAGCAATTGGCTTCTGAAACCTCGATGGAGGGCTTCGAAAGTGGAACCATCGGTCAGGTTGCCGCCCTCCTCGTTCGCCAGGGAGATCCCGAAGTTTTTGACTGGACCATGACCTTGCCGGAGCAGGCCAGAGTTGAAGCCGTGTCCGATGCCCTTTCGGAGCAGGCCCTCACCCGGCCACGGGACGCTGCCGAACGATTGGTGGCGCTTCAGGA